>NZ_JBFAJR010000016.1:65994-169094 GCF_040655295.1 Streptomyces sp. NPDC050448
GCCGCACCCCCCCCCGGGGCGGGCCCGCCCCGGCGCGGGCGCCCCCCCCCGCGCCCGCGGCGGGCGGGGCCCCGCGGCCCCGGGGGGGGGGGGAGCCCGGGTCCCGGCGAGGGTCCAAGGCGCAACCCGTGGCGGCGGAGGGCGGCCGGGCCGAGCGGCGCCGGCTGGCCCGCCGGGTCCGGCGGCGCAGGCGTACCCGCCGGGTGGGCGAGGTGCCGCTGCTGATCGTCGTGGCGCTGTGCATAGCGCTCGTCCTCAAGACCTTCCTCGTGCAGGCCTTCTTCATCCCGTCCGGATCCATGGAGCAGACGATCCGGATCGGCGACCGGGTACTGGTCGACAAGCTGACCCCGTGGTTCGGATCCAAGATCGAGCGCGGCGACGTCGTCGTGTTCAAGGACCCCGGCGGCTGGCTCAAGGGCGAGTCCGCGCGCCCGGCTCCCGACCCGGTCGGCGTCAAACAGATCAAGGAGACGCTGACCTTCATCGGCCTGCTGCCCTCCGCCGACGAACAGGACCTGATCAAGCGGGTCATCGCCGTCGGCGGAGACACCGTCATGTGCTGCGACGCCAAGGGCCGCGTCACGGTCAACGGGTCGCCGCTCGAAGAGCCGTACGTGAGCCCCGGCAACGCACCCTCCGAAATCCGGTTCGAGGTGCAGGTGCCCTCGGGCCGGCTCTTCGTCATGGGCGACCACCGGGCGAATTCGGCCGACTCCCGCTTCCACCTCGACGAGGCCTTCGACGGCACCATCGACGAGAAGGGCGTCGTGGGCCAGGCCGTCGTCATCGCCTGGCCGTTCGACCACTGGCGCAAGCTCGAACAGCCCGCGACCTTCCGAACGGTGCGCGATCCGGCGCCGAGGGGGCGACGCGGCCGTCGTGGGCGCCGTCGTGGTCCTCCGTTCGCATAGTGTGTCCTCGGTCTCCCGCGCCCTAGGGAACTCCCGCTCGTTAAGGGAGGGGAGGGCCCGTGCCCGATCCGGCACGGGCGGCGACTTGCGAGTGAGGAGTGGATGTGGGGGATGTGGCGGTAGGCGCGCGATCCGGACGCGACGAAGGCGAGGAGCGGCCGGACGAAGCCGAGCGCGAGGCCGAGGACGGTGGTGCCGAGGCGCGCCCGCACCGCTCGTTCTGGAAGGAGCTTCCGCTCCTCATCGGCATCGCCCTGCTGCTGGCCCTGCTGATCAAGACCTTCCTGGTGCAGGCGTTCTCGATCCCGTCCGACTCGATGCAGAACACCCTGCAGCGCGGCGACCGGGTGCTCGTGGACAAGTTGACCCCGTGGTTCGGCTCGGAGCCCGAGCGCGGCGAGGTCGTGGTCTTCCACGACCCCGCGAGCTGGCTGGCCGGGGAGCCCACCCCGGAGCCCAACTTCGCGCAGCAGATCCTCAGCAAGATCGGCCTGATGCCGTCCGCGGACGAGAAGGACCTGATCAAGCGGACCATCGCCATCGGCGGTGACACGGTCGAGTGCAAGAAGGGGGGACCTGTCATCGTCAACGGCAAGGCGCTGGACGAGCCGTACATCTTCCCGGGCAACACCCCGTGCGACGATGCTCCGTTCGGCCCGATCACCGTGCCCAAGGGCAAGATCTGGGTGATGGGCGACCACCGGCAGAACTCCCAGGACTCCCGCTACCACATGCAGGACTCCACCCAGGGCTTCGTGCCGGTCGGCAAGGTCGTCGGGCGGGCCGTGGTGGTGGCATGGCCGATCACCCGCTGGGCCACCCTGCCCGTCCCGGACACGTTCGACCAGCCGGGCATCGGGAACCAGACCAAGGCGACCGCGATGGGTCTCGGGGCCGCCGGACTGGCTCCGGTCGGGCTCGGCCCGGCCGCGCTGGGCCTCGTCGGCGCGGTTCCGGTCGTGATGTGGCGCCGGCGGAGGCTGACCGACGGGACTACCGGCAGGTAGGGTGCCGCCCAGGTCGTCGATCCCGGAAGTGTGGGGGCGCTGCAATGGGCGGAACGCAGGCAAGCGGTACAGAAGGTATACGCGGTGGCAAGGACGGCCGCGGCGGTCTCGGCCATGTGCTGTCGGGACTCGCCGTGGCCGTCGGCTTTGTGCTCTTCCTGGGCGCCTTCGTGTGGGGGGCGCTCGTCTACCAGCCGTACACGGTGCCGACCGACTCGATGATGCCGACGGTGAAGCCCGGGGACCGGGTGCTCGCGCAGCGGATCGACGGCGGTGAGGTGCGGCGCGGCGACGTGGTCGTGTTCACTGATGCCATGTGGAGTGACTCGCCCATGGTCAAGCGGGTCGTCGGCATCGGCGGCGACACCGTGAAGTGCTGTGGCGAAGGCGGCCGGCTCACCGTGAACGGCAAGGAACTCGACGAGCCCTACATCGAGCACACCAAGCCCGAAGCGGCGGCCGCGGGCACGGGTCTGGGCGTGGCCTCCGACACGCCGTTCGAGGTGAAGGTGCCCGAGGGCAACCTCTTCCTGCTGGGCGACCGGCGGTCCGCCTCGCTCGACTCCCGGGCCCACCTCCAGGAGGCCGGCCAGGGCACCGTGGCCCGGTCGGCCGTACGCGCCCGGGTCGACGCCCTCGCCTGGCCCTCGATGACGATGCTCGACCGGCCCGCCACGTACGCCTCCCTGCCCGGCGGGACCTCGCAGCCGGGGCCGCTGACCCTCCAGCTGGCCGCGGTGGCGGCCGGAGCCGCCCTGGTGGTGCTGGGGGCCGCGTACGGGCCTCTCGTACGGGTCCTGGGACGCGGGCGGCGGCGGGAGCCGGCCGGTGTCCGCTGACACGGCCGCCGAGCACGGCCCCCGCAAGGTGTCACGGGTGATCCTGCTGGACCCCTCGGACCGGATCCTGCTGCTGCACGGCTGCGAGCCGGACGACCCCGCGGACCACTGGTGGTTCACCCCGGGCGGCGGGCTCGAGGGCGCCGAGACCCGGGAGCAGGCCGCGCTGCGGGAGCTCGCCGAGGAGACCGGGATCACCGAGGTGGAACTGGGGCCGGTGCTGTGGCACCGGTACTGCTCCTTCCCGTTCGACGGGCGGCGCTGGGAGCAGGACGAGTGGTACTACCTGGCCCGGACCACCCGGACGCGGACCGAGATGGGCGGGCTCACCGAGCTGGAGCGGCGCAGCGTCACCGGTGCCAGGTGGTGGACTTCCGAGGAACTTCTCGCGGCCCGTGAGACGGTGTACCCGACCAGACTCGCCGAGCTGCTCCGTACGCTGCTCGACGACGGTCCTCCGGGTGCGCCGGTGGTCCTGGCCCCGGAAATCGTTTAGGGGCGCACGGCCCTGGCGCACAATAGGGGGACGCACGGCTGAAGGGGAACATGCCATGAGCGCCGAGGACCTCGAGAAGTACGAGACCGAGATGGAGCTGAAGCTCTATCGCGAGTACCGCGACGTCGTCGGGCTGTTCAAGTACGTGATCGAGACCGAACGTCGGTTCTACCTCACCAACGACTACGAGATGCAGGTGCACTCGGTCCAGGGGGAGGTGTTCTTCGAGGTCACGATGGCCGACGCCTGGGTGTGGGACATGTACCGGCCGGCCCGCTTCGTGAAGCAGGTGCGGGTGCTGACCTTCAAGGACGTGAACATCGAGGAGCTCAACAAGAGCGACCTCGAGCTGCCGGGCAGCTGACGCCCGGACCTTCGCCGCCTGCGCGCTCCCTCGCGCGTCCCGCCATGGATTCCCCCTCAGGAGTGAGGGGGTTGTCCACAATGCCCTGGCTGTCCACCAAGATCCACAGGGTGGGCGGGATCGCGGGATCGTCGGCGTCGGAGGTGGTGCCCGATGAACGCGAAGGGCGTGGCACAGCAGGCATTGGGGCGGTACGGCGAGGAGCTCGCGGCGAGGCGGCTGGCCGAGGCCGGGATGACCGTGATCGCGCGGAACTGGCGGTGCCGCAGCGGGGAGATCGACATCGTCGCGCGGGACGGGGACGCCCTCGTCGTGTGCGAGGTCAAGACGCGCCGGTCGGGGGAGTTCGAACATCCCATGGCCGCCGTCCGCCCGGGCAAGGCCGAGCGATTGCGCCGGCTCGCCGGGCGCTGGCTCGCCGACCACGGCGGACCGCCCCCGGGCGGGGTGCGCATCGACCTCGTGGGAGTCCTGCTGCCGCGGCGCGGTGCGCCCGTGGTGGAGCACGTCCGGGGGGTGGCGTGATGGGGTTCGCACGAGCCTGCTCGGTCGCCCTGGTGGGGGTCGACGGCGTGGTGGTGGAGGTCCAGGCGGACCTGGAGCCCGGGCTCGCCGCCTTCACCCTGGTGGGGCTGCCCGACAAGACGCTGGTCGAGAGCCGGGACCGGGTGCGGGCCGCCGTCGTGAACTCGGGTGCCGCATGGCCGCAGAAGAAGCTCACCGTCGGGCTCAGCCCCGCCTCCGTACCGAAATCGGGCGCGGGATTCGATCTGGCTGTGGCGGCGGCGGTGCTGGGCGCCGCCGAGGTGGTCGACCCCGCCGTGATCGCGGACCTGGTGCTCATCGGGGAACTGGGCCTGGACGGCCGGGTGCGGCCCGTCCGGGGCATCCTGCCGGCGGTCCTCGCCGCGTCGGACGCCGGGTACCGCAACGTGGTGGTGCCGCAGCAGTGCGCCGCCGAGGCCATGCTCGTCCCCGACGTCTGCGTGCTCGGTGTCCGCAGCCTGCGCCAGCTGATCGCGGTCCTGACCGATGGGGAGGTCCCCGAGGAGGAAGCACCGGATCTGCAGGGGCGGCCGGACCCGATGCTGGCCGGGCTGGTGGTCCCGGGTGCGGGACTCGGCACCGGGATCTCCCGGAGCCGGGGCGGGGAGGGGGAGGCCCCGGACTTCCCCGACCTCTCCGACGTCGCCGGGCAGCACGGCGCCCGCCGGGCCCTGGAGGTGGCGACCTCCGGCGGCCACCACCTCTTCCTCAGCGGGCCCCCGGGAGCCGGCAAGACGATGCTGGCCGAGCGGATCCCCTGGATCCTGCCGCCGCTCTCGCGGCAGGACTCCCTGGAGGTCACGGCCGTCCACTCGGTCGCCGGGATCCTGCCGCCCGGCGAACCGCTGGTCGCCCGGCCCCCTTACTGCGCGCCCCACCATTCGGCGACCATGCAGTCCCTGGTCGGCGGCGGAGCGGGGGTGCCCCGGCCCGGGGCCGTCTCCCTGGCCCACCGGGGGGTGCTCTTCCTGGACGAGGCCGCCGAGTTCAGCACCAAAGCACTCGACGCGCTGCGCCAGCCCCTCGAATCGGGGCACGTGGTCATCGCCCGGGCCGCCGGGGTGGTGCGGCTTCCGGCCGGATTCCTGATGGTGCTCGCGGCGAACCCCTGCCCCTGCGGGCGGCACACCCTGCTCGGCGCCGGCTGCGAATGCCCGGCCTCGGTGATCCGGCGCTACCAGGCGCGGCTGTCCGGGCCGCTGCTGGACCGGGTGGACCTGCGGGTGGAGGTCGAGCCGGTCACCCGCTCCGACCTGCTGGGGCACGGCGGCCGCGGGGAGGCCACGGCCGTCGTCGCCGACCGGGTGCGCGAGGCCAGGGACCGCGCCGCGGCCCGGCTCGCCGACACCCCGTGGCGGCTCAACGCCGAGGTGCCCGGGCACGAGCTGCGGACCCGCTGGCAGGCGGTCCCCGGGGCGCTGGCGCAGGCCGAGCGGGACCTGGAGCGCGGACTGCTCACCGCCCGCGGGCTGGACCGGGTGCTGCGGGTCGCCTGGACCGTGGCCGACCTGCGGGGCCGGGACCGCCCGGAGAGGCTGGACGTGGCCGTCGCCCTGGAACTGCGGACCGGGATCGCCCGCGGGGCGGCCCTGGCCATGGGGGCCGGGTCATGAGCGCCGCCGACGGGTCCGGGCCGGCGGCCGGGCCCGAGAGAGCTGCCGGGCCCGATCCGGAGCTGCTGGCCCGGGCCGCGCTGACCCGGGTGCTGGAGCCCGGCGACGAGCACGGCGGGCGATGGCTGCGCGAACACGGCGCCGTCGGGCTGATACGGCTGCTGACCGGCCCTGACGCCGAGGCGGCGGCCCTGGCCGGGGTGGGGGAGCAGCGGCTCGCCGGATACCGCAGACGGGCGGTGCTCGCCGATCCGCGGCGGGACCTGGCGACCGCCGCCCGCAGCGGCGGCCGGTTCATCTGCCCCGGCACGGCGCAGTGGCCGACCCAGCTGGACGACCTCGGCGACGCCAGGCCCGTCGGGCTCTGGCTGCGGGGCAGACCGGACCTGCGGACCTGGGCCCTGCGCTCCGTCGCCGTGGTCGGGGCCCGGGCCTGCACCCCGTACGGCGCACACATGGCGCAGACGCTGGCCGCCGGGCTCGCGGAGCGGGGCTGGGTGGTGGTCTCCGGGGCGGCGTACGGGGTCGACGCCGCGGCCCACCGCGGGGCCCTCGCCTCGGGCGGCGCCACGGCCGCGGTGCTCGCCTGCGGGGTGGACATCGCCTATCCCCGCGGCCATTCCGGGCTGCTCGACCGGATCGCCGGCCAGGGGCTCGTGCTGGGGGAGCTGCCGCCCGGCAGCCACCCGACCCCCAGCCGGTTCGTCCTGCGCAACCGGGTCATCGCCGCACTCACCCGGGGCACCGTGGTGGTCGAGGCGGCTCACCGCAGCGGCTCGCTGGTCACGGCCCGGCGGGCCCAGCAGCTCGGGCGGTTCACCATGGGCATCCCCGGACCGGCCACCAGCGGGCTCTCGGGCGGAGTGCACGAACTGCTGCGCGGCGAGGCCGTGCTCGTCACGGACGCCGCCGAAGTGGTCGAGCTGGTCGGCGGCATGGGCGAACTGGCTCCCGAGCGCCGCGGCCCGGTGCTCGCCCGGGACCTCCTGGACCGGGACACCGCCCGCGTGCTCGAAGCCCTCCCGGCAGGCCGCCTCGCGCACGCGGACGAGGTGGCACTCGCCTCGGGCACCGGCACCGATGAAGTCATCGGCAGACTGTACGAACTTCACTCTCTGGGGTTCGTCGAACGGCAGGGCGAGGGCTGGCAGTTGACCACACAATCACCTGAAGGAGGCACACAAACCGGTGGCACCCGGCGAGGCGGTCGTTGACCTGGGGTGTTCCGGTGAAAGAGTGAAGCCGATGAGAGACGCGGTCTTCCCGGTGGCAGCCGCCGGGGCCGAGCGCCAGGCGCCGGTCCCGGGTCGCCCGCGCGAGTCAGGACGCCCCGGTGCCCGTGCGCGATCCCGTACTCTTCGCGCACCGCGACACTTCCGTCACGCTACGCTCCCAAGGATTCCGGCTCCGGCAAAGGCGAAGCATGCCCCAGCACACCTCAGGGTCTGACCGCGCTGCGGTGCCCCCCGCTGCCCGCGGCGGCGTGCGGACCACCGCGCCCTCGTCCCTCGAGGTGCTCTGGCGCTCGTACAAGGAGAACGGTGACGAGCGGCTGCGGGAGCAGCTGATCCTGCACTACTCGCCCCTGGTGAAGTACGTGGCCGGCCGGGTCAGCGTGGGCCTGCCGCCCAATGTGGAACAGGCCGACTTCGTCTCCTCCGGGGTCTTCGGACTGATCGACGCCATCGAGAAGTTCGACATCGACCGGTCCATCAAGTTCGAGACGTACGCGATCACCCGAATCCGGGGCGCGATGATCGACGAGCTGCGGGCGCTGGACTGGATCCCGCGCTCGGTCCGGCAGAAGGCGCGGGCCGTGGAGCGGGCCTACGCCACGCTCGAGGCCCAGCTGCGCCGCACCCCGACCGAGCACGAGGTCGCCGGCGAGATGGGCATCGGTGTGGAGGAACTCCACACCGTGTTCAGTCAGTTGTCCCTCGCCAACGTGGTCGCCCTGGAGGAGCTGCTGCACGTCGGAGGGGAGGGCGGCGACCGCCTCTCGCTGATGGACACCCTGGAGGACACCGCCGCCGACAACCCGGTCGAGGTGGCCGAGGACCGCGAGCTGCGCAGGCTCCTGGCCCGGGCCATCAACACCCTGCCGGAGCGTGAGAAGACCGTGGTGACGCTCTACTACTACGAGGGCCTCACGCTGGCCGAGATCGGCAACGTACTGGGCGTCACCGAGAGCCGGGTCAGTCAGATCCACACCAAGTCGGTGCTCCAGCTGCGGGCCAAGCTGGCGGATGTCGGCCGGTGAGCTTGCGGCACCTCCGTAGAGTGGATGCGTGCCCAGGATTCGAGCGGCCTCCGTGGCCGAGCACCGGTCGATGCAGCGCGGCGCCCTGCTGGACGCTGCGCGCTCCCTGTTGTCCGAGGGCGGGACGGAAGCGCTGACCTTCCCCGCCCTGGCGGAGCGCACGGGCCTTGCCCGGTCCTCCGTGTACGAGTACTTCCGCTCCCGCGCGGCCGTGGTCGAAGAGCTGTGCGCGGTGGACTTCCCCGTCTGGGCCGCCGAGATCGAGGCGGCGATGGAGCGGGCGCAGTCGCCGGAGGCGAAGGTCGAGGCCTACGTGCGGAGCCAGCTGGGGCTGGTCGGGGACCGGCGGCACCGGGCGGTGGTCGCGATCTCGGCCAGTGAGCTGGACGCCGGGGCGAGGGAGAAGATCCGTGCTGCGCACGGGGGACTCGTGGCCATGATCGTGGAGGCGCTCGGAGCCCTCGGGCACGAGCAGCCCCGGCTTGCCGCGATGCTGCTGCAAGGTGTGGTCGATGCCGCGGTCCGGCGCATCGAGCTCGGCGCCGCCGAGGAGCCCTCCGTCGTGACGGAGGCGGCCGTGGCCATGGCGCTGCGGGGCGTGCGCGGCTGAGGTCCCGGTGGCTCCCTCCCCCGCCTCAGCCGCCCGTCGCCCCGAGCGGCAGGAGTCTTGGAGTGGGGCGGGGGAGGAGGGTCAGGGGGTTCAGGTAGGTGGCGCCTGACAGGAGGCCCCAGTGGAGGCAGGGCATCCCGCAGTGCGTGCCTTCCGTGAGGACGGCGACCACCTGGCCCGCCGTGACCTCCTCGCCCTCCGCGACCAGGGGCCGCACCGGCTCGTACGTGGTGCGCAGGCCCCCCGGGAGCGTGAGGGAGAGGACGCCGCGGCCGGCGACCAGGCCTGCGTAGTGCACCCGGCCCGGACCGACCGCGCGGAGCTCCGTACCCACCGGGGCGGCCAGATCCACCCCGCGGTGCCCCGCCGCGTACGGGGTCGGGGGCGGGTCCCACCAGCGGGCCACCACCAGTGGGGGCGGAAGCGGACGGGCCCCCGGTGCGAGTGTCTGGGCCAGGGTCAGCAGCAGCGTGAGCAGCAGTGTCGTCATGCCGTCCAGGTTGCCGCGGCCTCGCGCGGGGTGACCGGGCCTGTGGACAGGCGGCCGGGTGTGGACAACGGCGTCACCTGGCATACCGCCCGGTCCCGTACACTTCTTACGGCGATCCGGGTCACCGGGTCGACTTCGCACGCCCCAGCACCAGCCGCTCAGGCCGGGTGAAAGCGCCTCTCGGTCCCCTCGTCGGGGGCAGGGCGCGGTGGGGCGTCAGGAACCAAACCGAGAAACCAAGGAGATGGCCATGGCCGTCGTAACGATGCGGGAGCTGCTGGAAAGCGGCGTCCACTTCGGTCACCAGACCCGTCGCTGGAACCCGAAGATGAAGCGCTTCATCTTCACCGAGCGCAACGGCATCTACATCATCGACCTGCTCCAGTCGCTGTCGTACATCGACCGCGCCTACGAGTTCGTGAAGGAGACCGTCGCCCACGGCGGTTCCATCATGTTCGTCGGTACCAAGAAGCAGGCCCAGGAGGCCATCGCCGAGCAGGCGACGCGCGTTGGTATGCCGTACGTCAACCAGCGCTGGCTGGGTGGCATGCTCACCAACTTCTCCACCGTCTACAAGCGCCTTCAGCGTCTGAAGGAGCTTGAGGCGATCGACTTCGAGGACGTCGCCGCCTCGGGTCTCACCAAGAAGGAGCTCCTGGTCCTCTCCCGCGAGAAGACCAAGCTGGAGAAGACCCTCGGTGGTATCCGCGAGATGTCGAAGGTCCCCAGCGCCGTCTGGATCGTCGACACCAAGAAGGAGCACATCGCCGTCGGTGAGGCGCGCAAGCTCCACATCCCGGTCGTCGCGATCCTCGACACCAACTGCGACCCCGACGAGGTCGACTACAAGATCCCGGGCAACGACGACGCGATCCGCTCCGTCACCCTGCTCACCCGCGTGATCGCCGACGCCGTCGCCGAGGGCCTCATCGCCCGCTCCGGCGCTGCGACCGGCGACTCGAAGCCGGGCGAGAAGGCCGCCGCCGAGCCGCTCGCCGAGTGGGAGCGCGACCTGCTCGAGGGCGAGAAGAAGGCCGACGACGCCGAGGCCGCCCCGGCCGAGGCCGCTGCCCCGGCCGCCGACGCCGAGGCTGCCCCGGCCGTCGAGGCTGTCGAGGCCCCGGCCGCCGACGCCGAGCAGGCCTGACCCACTGAGAGCGCCCGGCGTTCACGCGCCGGGCACTCGCAGCACGGACGATGACGGCGGGGGAGCCGCGCCTGGGGCGCGGCGCCTCCGCCGTTCACCCGTAGATCTACGACTTCGAGAGAGAATCACAGACTCATGGCGAACTACACCGCCGCTGACGTCAAGAAGCTCCGCGAGCTCACCGGCGCCGGCATGATGGACTGCAAGAACGCGCTGGTCGACTCCGACGGTGACGTCGACAAGGCCATGGAAGCGCTCCGTATCAAGGGTCAGAAGGGCGTCGCCAAGCGCGAGGGCCGTTCTGCCGAGAACGGTGCCGTCGTCTCCCTCATCGCCGACGACAACACCTCCGGTGTCATCGTCGAGCTGAAGTGCGAGACGGACTTCGTCGCCAAGGGCGAGAAGTTCCTGGCCGTCGCCAACCAGCTGGCCGCCCACGTCGCCGCCACCTCCCCCGCCGACATCGAGGCGCTGCTCGCGTCCGAGATCGAGGCCGGCAAGACCGTCCAGGCGTTCGTGGACGAGGCGAACGCGAACCTCGGCGAGAAGATCGTCCTGGACCGCTTCGCGCAGTTCACCGGCGGTTACGTCACGGCGTACATGCACCGCACGATGCCCGACCTGCCGTTCCAGATCGGTGTCCTGGTCGAGCTCGACAAGGAGAACGCCGAGGTCGCCCGCGGCATCGCGCAGCACATCGCCGCGTTCGCCCCGCAGTGGCTGTCCGCCGAGGACGTCCCGGCCGAGAAGGTCGAGTCCGAGCGTCGCATCGCCGAAGAGGTCACCCGCGCGGAGGGCAAGCCCGAGGCTGCCATCGCCAAGATCGTCGAGGGTCGCGTCAACGGCTTCTTCAAGGAGGCCACCCTCCTCGGCCAGCCGTACGCGCTGGACAACAAGAAGTCCGTCCAGAAGGTTCTGGACGAGGCTGGTGTCACCCTGAAGCGCTTCTCGCGCATCAAGGTCGGCATCTGAGTCCGTCCGTACAACGACGGACACCGGACCCCGATAGGGTCTGAAGCAGTCGTCCGCGCACGCGCGCAGCGACCGCAGATCTGACGAGGAGGCCATTGCCGTAGAGGGAACCGCGAGGACCCACCGGCAATGGCCTTCTTCGTATGTGCACGAGGAGATCTCCATGAATCAGGGCGTGGACCCCCACACCGCTTCCGACGACAAGAGCGACCACGGGAAGAAGGGCCGCCGCTTCATGCTGAAGCTGTCGGGCGAAGCCTTCTCCGGTGGTGGAGGACTGGGCGTCGACCCCGACGTCGTCCATGCCATCGCGCGAGAAATCGGCGCGGTGGTCCGTGACGGCGCGGAGATCGCCGTCGTGATCGGCGGCGGCAACTTCTTCCGCGGCGCCGAACTGCAGCAGCGCGGCATGGACCGTGCGCGGTCCGACTACATGGGCATGCTCGGCACCGTCATGAACTGCCTCGCCCTCCAGGACTTCCTGGAGAAGGAAGGCATCGACTCCCGCGTGCAGACCGCCATCACCATGGGCCAGGTCGCGGAGCCGTACATCCCGCTGCGCGCCGTACGGCACCTGGAGAAGGGCCGCGTCGTCATCTTCGGCGCCGGCATGGGCATGCCGTACTTCTCCACCGACACCACGGCGGCCCAGCGCGCCCTGGAGATCGACGCCGAGGCCCTGCTCATGGGCAAGAACGGCGTCGACGGGGTCTACGACTCCGACCCGAAGAAGAACCCCGACGCGGTGAAGTTCGACGCGCTCGAGTACAGCGAGGTGCTGTCCCGCGACCTCAAGGTCGCCGACGCCACCGCCATCACGCTGTGCCGCGACAACAAGCTGCCGATCCTGGTCTTCGAGCTGCTCGCCGAGGGCAATATCGCCCGCGCCGTCAAGGGTGAGAAGATCGGCACGCTCGTGAGCGACCAGGGCACCCGGGCCTGAGCGTCCCGACGCCGGGCCCGGCCCCACTGGGCCGAGCCCGCCCCGCCCGCCTGAACCATCCAAATCTGACATGCAGGAGCACGTGGTGATCGAAGAAATCCTCCTCGAGGCCGAGGAGAAGATGGAGAAGGCCGTCGTCG
Organism: Streptomyces sp. NPDC050448; assembly: GCF_040655295.1. NCBI lineage: Bacteria > Bacillati > Actinomycetota > Actinomycetes > Kitasatosporales > Streptomycetaceae > Streptomyces > Streptomyces sp. NPDC050448. The sequence continues at coordinate 78,336 of NZ_JBFAJR010000016.1, forward strand.
TCGCCAAGGAAGACTTTGCGGCGATCCGCACCGGTCGTGCGCACCCGGCGATGTTCAACAAGATCGTGGCGGACTACTACGGCGCCATCACCCCCATCAACCAGCTCGCGTCCTTCTCGGTGCCCGAGCCGCGCATGGCGATCGTGACCCCGTTCGACAAGAGCGCCCTGCGCAACATCGAGCAGGCCATCCGGGACTCCGACCTGGGCGTCAACCCCAGCAACGACGGCAGTATCATCCGGGTGACCTTCCCCGAGCTGACGCAGGACCGCCGCAAGGAGTACATCAAGGTCGCGCGCACCAAGGCCGAGGACTCCAAGGTCTCGATCCGCTCGATCCGCCGCAAGGCGAAGGACGCCCTCGACAAGCTCGTCAAGGACAAGGAGTCCGGCGAGGACGAGGTGCGCCGCGCGGAGAAGGAGCTCGACGACACCACCGCGAAGTACGTCGCGCAGGTGGACGAGCTGCTCAAGCACAAGGAAGCCGAGCTCCTCGAAGTCTGATGAACGACTCTCCCTGGGCCACGGAGCCGGTTCCGGCGGGTCCCGCATACGATGCGCTGGTGGGCCCGCACACTCGGCCCATGCCCATCGTGCCCGATGCCGCCGGCCGTGACTTCGACGACCGGGAAGCACGCGATCGGGGGGCCGCCGCCGACGGCGGCCACCCGATCCGCGCCGAGATGCCGCCGCAGGAGCCCATGCCCAGCCCCCCGCCTCCGCCCTCGCAGGCACCGCAGGACGCCTCGCCCCCGCCGCCGAAGAAGCGGGCGGGGCGAGACCTGCGTGCCGCCATAGGGGTCGGTGTCGGCCTCGGTGCGGTGATCTTCGCTTCGCTGTTCATCGTGAAGGCGGTCTTCGTCGGCGTCATCGTCGTCGCGGTCGTCGTGGGCCTGTGGGAGCTCACCTCCCGGCTCCAGGAGAAGAAGGGCATCAAGGCGCCGCTCGTCCCGCTCGCGGTCGGCGGCGCCGCCATGGTCATCGCCGGTTACGTCCGGGGGGCCGAGGGCGCCTGGGTTGCCATGGCCCTGACCTCGCTGGCGGTCCTGGTCTGGCGGATGACCGAACCGCCCGAGGACTACCTCAAGGACGTCACCGCAGGCATCTTCGCGGCGTTCTACGTGCCCTTCCTGGCCACCTTCGTCGCGATGCTGCTCACCGCCGACGACGGCCCGCAGCGGGTGGTCACCTTCCTGGTCCTGACCGTGGTCAGCGACACCGGGGCCTACGCGGTGGGCTGGCGCTTCGGCAAGACCAAGCTGGCGCCGCGCATCAGCCCCGGCAAGACCCGCGAGGGGCTGTTCGGCGCGGTGGCCTTCGCGATGGCGGCCGGCGCGCTGTGCATGGAGTTCCTGATCGACGGGGGCGCCTGGTGGCAGGGCCTGCTGCTCGGTCTCGCCGTCGCGGTCAGCGCCACGCTGGGCGACCTCGGCGAGTCGATGATCAAGCGGGACCTGGGCATCAAGGACATGGGCACGCTGCTGCCTGGCCACGGCGGCATCATGGACCGGCTCGACTCCCTGCTGCCGACCGCCCCGGTGGTGTGGCTGCTGCTGGCGGCGTTCGTCGGCACGGGCTGACACCGGCCTCCGCGGGTTCCGCCCGGCGGGTGGTTCACCAGGGGATCCCGCTGAGCCGGGACGTCGTACATCCGAAGGCTTTGGGTGGGTCCGGGCGGTTACTCTTGAAAGGCGCGCTGCTTCTGCGGCGCGCCTTTCGTCTTACGAGGAGTACCAGCCATGGCCCGCCCTGTCCCGGGAGAGCTCACCTTCGTCGCCCCTCGCGGAGCCAAGAAGCCGCCCCGGCATCTCGCCGACCTCACGCCCGAGGAGCGGCGCGAGGCGGTCGCCGCGATCGGTGAGAAGCCCTTCCGGGCCAAGCAGCTCTCGCAGCACTACTTCGCCCGGTACGCGCACGACCCGGCCGAGTGGACCGACATTCCGGCGGGCTCCCGCGAGAAGCTCCAGCAGGAGCTTCTGCCCGAGCTGATGAACGTCATCCGGCACATCTCGTGCGACGACGACACCACCCGCAAGACCCTGTGGAAGCTGCACGACGGCACGCTCGTCGAGTCCGTGCTGATGCGCTACCCCGACCGGGTCACCATGTGCATCTCCTCGCAGGCCGGGTGCGGCATGAACTGCCCGTTCTGCGCCACCGGCCAGGCGGGCCTGGACCGCAACCTGTCCACCGCCGAGATCGTCCACCAGATCGTCGACGGCATGCGCGCGCTGCGCGACGGCGAGGTCCCCGGCGGGCCGGCCCGGCTGTCCAACATCGTCTTCATGGGCATGGGCGAGCCGCTGGCCAACTACAAGCGGGTCGTCGGCGCGATCCGCCGCCTCACCGACCCCGAGCCCGACGGCCTGGGCCTGTCGCAGCGCGGCATCACCGTCTCCACCGTCGGCCTGGTTCCGGCGATGCTGCGGTTCGCCGACGAGGGCTTCAAGTGCCGCCTCGCGGTCTCGCTGCACGCCCCGGACGACGAGCTGCGCGACACCCTCGTCCCCGTGAACACCCGCTGGAATGTCCGCGAGGTCCTCGACGCGGCCTGGGAGTACGCCGAGAAGTCCGGCCGCCGGATCTCCATCGAGTACGCGCTGATCCGCGACATCAACGACCAGGCCTGGCGCGGCGACCTCCTCGGCCGGCTGCTCAAGGGCAAGCGTGTCCACGTCAACCTGATCCCGCTGAACCCGACGCCGGGCTCGAAGTGGACCGCCTCGCGCCCCGAGGACGAGAAGGCCTTCGTCGAGGCCATCGCCCGCCACGGCGTGCCGGTGACCGTCCGTGACACCCGCGGTCAGGAGATCGACGGCGCGTGCGGCCAGCTGGCTGCCTCGGAGCGCTAGCCTGCGGTTTTCTCCGCCTCGGTTCGGCCGCGGGGTACCCTGTGGCCGAACCAATCGCATATTCCGACAGGGGAGCGCCACAGCGCTGAGAGTGCGGTAACCGTCATCCGCAGACCCTCTGAACCTCGCCCCGGTCATTCGGGGTAGGAAGTTCGGTCATCACTCAAGCTGTTGCGCCCTGCCCGGCGACCGCTCGCACTGAGCGCCGGGCAGGGCCGCGTCTTCTCCTGGTCATCCCAGGAGGAATCACCAGTGAGCACCACCAAGAAGTTCGCGGGCGCAGCACTCGCGGCCGCGGTCGGCGTCGCCACGCTCAGTGCATGCGGCGGCGGCGATGCCAAGGACAAGTCCGGCGCGAGCGAGGCGCCGAAGTCCAAGACGGTCACGCTCGTGTCCCACGACTCCTTCAACGTGACCGACACGGTCCTCAAGGAGTTCGAGCAGCAGAGCGGCTACACCGTCAAGGTCCTGAAGTCCGGGGACGCGGGCGCCGCCCTCAACCAGGAGATCCTCACCAAGGGCTCCCCCCGCGGCGACGTCTTCTTCGGTGTGGACAACACGCTCCTCTCGCGCGCCCTCGACAACGGGATCTTCACGCCGTACGAGGCCAAGGGCCTGGCCGAGGTGAAGCCGGAGTACGTGCTCGACAAGGAGCACCGGGTCACCCCGGTCGACTCCGGCGACATCTGCGTCAACTACGACAAGGCGTACTTCGCCGACAAGAAGCTCGCCCCGCCGCAGACGCTGGACGACCTGATCAAGCCGGAGTACAAGAACCTGCTGGTCACCGAGAACGCGGCGACCTCCTCGCCGGGCCTCGGCTTCCTGCTCGCCTCCGTCGGCAAGTACGGCGAGGACGGCTGGAAGGACTACTGGAGCAAGCTCAAGGCCAACGGCGTCGAGGTCGTCGACGGCTGGGAACAGGCCTACAACGAGCGCTTCTCGGGCTCCGCGGGCGGCAAGAAGGCCAAGGGCGACCGCCCGCTGGTCGTCTCCTACGCCTCCAGCCCGCCGGCCGAGGTCATGTACGGCGAGCCGCAGCCGGCCGAGGCGCCCACGGGCGTCTCCACCGGCACCTGCTTCCGCCAGGTCGAGTTCGCGGGCCTGCTCAAGGGAGCGAAGAACGAGGAGGGCGGCAAGGCGCTCCTCGACTTCCTGGTGAGCAAGAAGTTCCAGGAGGACATGCCGCTCCAGATGTTCGTGAACCCGGTGGTCAAGGACGCGAAGCTGCCGGAGCTGTTCACGAAGCACGGCGTGGTCATCGAGAAGCCGGAGAACGTGGCTCCGGAGACCATCGCCAAGAACCGTGAGCAGTGGGTCAAGGCATGGTCCTCGCTCGTCGTGAAGTAGGACGCGAGAGCACTCCCGTGAAGGAGGGCGTACGCGGTACGGCCGTCAGGCTCGCCCTGATGGCCGTACCGCTCGCCTTCTTCGGGCTGTTCTTCGCCTATCCCGTCGCCGCGATCGTCGGCCGCGGGATCAAGACCGAGGCCGGCTGGCAGTTCGGCCGGATCGGCGAAGTGCTCACCCGGCCCGACATCGCCGAGGTGCTCTGGTTCACGACCTGGCAGGCGTGCGCGTCCACGGCGCTCACGCTGCTGATCGCACTCCCCGGCGCGTACGTCTTCGCGCGCTTCGAGTTCCCCGGCAAGCAGCTGCTGCGGGCGGTGGTCACCGTCCCGTTCGTGCTGCCGACCGTGGTGGTCGGCACCGCCTTCCTGGCGCTGGTCGGGCGGGGCGGACTGCTGGACGAGCTGTGGGGCGTGCGGCTGGACACCACCGTGTGGGCGATCCTGCTCGCGCACGTCTTCTTCAACTACGCCGTCGTCGTACGGACGGTCGGCGGGCTGTGGGCGCAGTTGGACCCGCGCCAGGAGGAAGCCGCCCGCGTGCTGGGCGCCGGGCGGTTCGCCGCCTGGTGGCGGGTGACGCTGCCCGCGCTCGGGCCGGCGGTGGCCGCGGCCTCGCTGATGGTGTTCCTGTTCACCTTCACCTCCTTCGGCGTCGTGCAGATCCTGGGCGGGCCCTCGTACGCCACCCTCGAGGTGGAGGTCTACCGGCAGACCGCGCAGCTGCTGGACCTGGCGACGGCCGCCGTCCTCACGATGGTCCAGTTCGTGGCGGTCGGCCTGATCCTCGCCGTCCACGCCTGGACCGTGCGCAGGCGGGAGACCGCCCTGCGGCTCGTGGACCCCGCGCGGACCGCGCACCGGCCGAGCGGGCCGGGGCAGCTCGCCCTGCTGGGCGGGGTGCTGCTGACGGTGGCGCTGCTGATCGTGGCCCCGCTGGCGGTGCTGGTGGAGCGCTCCCTCGACGCGCCCGGCGGGTACGGGTTCGGCTTCTACCGGGCGCTCCAGGACGCGGGTGCCGGCGGCGGAACGTTTCTGGTGCCACCGCTGGAGGCGATCTGGAACTCCCTCCAGTACGCGCTCGCCGCCACCGCCATCGCCCTCGTGATCGGGGGGCTCGCGGCCGCGGCACTGACCCGGCGCGCGGGGCGGTTCGTGCGCGGCTTCGATGCGCTGCTGATGCTTCCGCTGGGGGTGTCGGCGGTGACCGTCGGATTCGGCTTCCTGATCACCCTGGACGAGCCGCCGCTGGATCTGCGGACCTCGTGGATCCTGGTGCCGCTGGCCCAGGCGCTGGTGGGCGTGCCGTTCGTCGTACGGACCATGCTGCCGGTGCTGCGCGCCGTGGACGGACGGCTCCGCGAGGCCGCCGCCGTGCTCGGGGCGTCCCCGCTGCGCGCCTGGCGGGAGGTGGACCTGCCGCTGGTGCGGCGGGCGCTGCTGATCGCGGCCGGGTTCGCCTTCGCCGTCTCGCTGGGGGAGTTCGGCGCGACGGTGTTCATCGCGCGGCCCGACCGTCCGACGCTGCCGGTGGCCGTGGCGCGGCTGCTGGGGCGGGCCGGTGAGCTCAACTACGGGCAGGCGATGGCCCTGAGCACGATTCTGATGCTGGTGTGCGCGGTGTCCCTGCTGGTGCTGGAGCGACTGCGCCCCGACAAGACCTCAGGAGAGTTCTGATGACGTTGCTCGAACTGGCCGGGGTGTCGGTCCGCTTCGGCGAGCGTGCCGTCGTCGACGCGGTGGACCTGCAGGTCGCCGAGCACGAGACCGTATGCGTGCTCGGGCCGAGCGGGAGCGGCAAGTCCACGCTGCTGCGGGTCGTCGCCGGACTCCAGCCGGTCTCCGGCGGGCGGGTCCTGCTGGGCGGTGCGGACCAGGCACGGGTGCCCGTGCACCGGCGCGGGGTCGGCCTGATGTTCCAGGACCACCAGCTGTTCCCGCACCGGGACGTGGGCGGGAACGTCGGCTTCGGCCTGCGCATGCGGGGTGCCGGGCGTTCGCCGGGCCGCTCGTCGGGCCGCTCGTACGAAGCCCGGGTCGCGGAACTGCTCGAGCTGGTCGGGCTCCCCGGGGCCCAGGGCCGGCCGGTGTCCTCCCTGTCGGGCGGTGAGCAGCAGCGGGTCGCCCTGGCCCGGGCACTGGCCCCCTCGCCGCGGCTGCTCATGCTGGACGAACCGCTGGGACAGCTGGACCGCGGACTGCGCGAGCGGCTGGTGGTGGAGCTGCGGGGGCTGTTCTCCCGGCTCGGCACCACGGTGCTGGCCGTCACCCACGACCAGGGCGAGGCGTTCGCCCTGGCCGACCGGGTGGTGGTGATGCGGGACGGGCGGATCGCGCAGGCCGGGACCCCGCTGGAGGTCTGGCAGCGGCCGGCCTCGGAGTTCGTGGCGCGGTTCCTCGGCTTCGAGAACGTGATCCCGGCGACGGTGTCGGGCGGGGCCGCCGCGACGGCATGGGGCAAGGTCCTGGTGCCGGCCGGGTCTCCGGAGGGCGAGCGGCGGATACTGATCCGGCCGGCAGGCGTGGTGCTCGCCGCCGCGGGCCTGCGCTGCGAGGTGCTCGCCCGCACCTTCCGCGGCACCCACGTGGCGCTGCGGCTGCGCCCGGAGGCGGGCCCGGAGCTGGAGGCCGAATGCGGTCTGGCCGGCGCCCCGACCGTGGGCGAGCGGATCGCGGTGTCGTTCACCCCGTCCGAGGTGGTCGTCCTCCCGGCGGGGTGACCGCAGCGCGGGGCGGGTCAGGCGACGGGGACCGGAGTCTGATATTCCGAAGAGGCCTCGGCACCGTCGTGGTTGCCGTACCAGGCGACGGCCACGGCGCCGGTCACGGCAAGGACGAAGCCGAGGACCGCCAGCCACGCCAGGCCCGGCCGGGAGGCGTCGCCCAGCCACAGGACGCCGATCGCACCCGGCAGGACGGTCTCGCCGACCACCAGCGCGGCCGTCGCGCCGTTCACCGAGCCGATCTGGAGGGCGACCGTGTGCAGGTACATGCCGCCGATCCCGGCCAGCAGGATGGCATAGAGGGCCGGGTCGGCGAGGAGCGTGCCCAGGTCGAACGGGTCGATGCCGTCGAGGATCCGCACGCCCACGCCCAGCGCGCCGAAGGCCAGGCCCGACAGCAGGCCCGCCAGGATCGCGGCCCGGGCACCCAGGAGGCGGACGGCCACCGTGCCGCCCGCGATGATCAACAGGGTCACGGCGAACAGCCACCAGTGCGTGGACATCGGGGCGTGGTGGCCGCCCTCGTGGCCCGCCGCCGTCGCCAGCAGCACCAGCGCCGCGCAGACGACGCCGATCGAGGTCCATTCCTTCCGGGGCAGCCGGATGCCCAGCATCTTCACGCTGAGCACGGCCGTGATCACCAGGTTGGCGCTGATCACGGTCTGGGAGAGGAAGAGGGGCAGCAGCCGGGCGGCGAGCGCGCCCAGCCCGAAGCCCACGAAGTCCAGGACGGTGCCGACGATGAACTCCCACGTCATCGCCGCCTTGGCGGTGGACGAGAGGTTCGGGCCGCCGTGCGCGGTCACCCCGGCGGCGGCCGGGGACGTCCGGGCCGCCCGTCGTGAGCCCACGGCTTGCAGGACGGACCCCGTCCCGTAGCAGATGGACGCCGCGATCGCGGTCAGCAGGCCTATGAGCACCGAGGGCTCCGTTCACGTCTGGCAGGGTTTTGCACTTTGATTACCTATGGCAGACGTGGGATCGGGCCGGGAAGTTGCCTCGGGCCGGCCCTCACTTCATCGCGGCCCTCACTTCATCGCGGCGGGCACGGCATCGAGGCGAGCACGGCGGGCACCTCGTCCACCGAGTCGACCAGCGCGATCCGGGACTCCATCGCACGCCCGCGCGCCAGCGCCTGGAGCAGCGGCCACGCCGGCAGGTGCTCGGTCCAGTGCCTACGCCCGACCAGCACCATCGGGGTCGGCTCGCCCCGCGACCCGTAGTAGTTCGGCGTGGCGTTGTCGAAGATCTCCTGCAGGGTGCCCGCGGCGCCCGGCAGGAAGACGACGCCCGCGTTGGACCGGGCGAGCAGTCCGTCCTCCCGGGTGGCGTTCGCGAAGTACTTGGCGACGTGGCCGGCGAAGGCGTTCGGCGGCTCGTGCCCGTAGAACCAGGTGGGGATCCCCACCGAGTCGCCGCCGCCGGGCCAGCGGTCCCGTACGGCGAACGCCGCCTGCGCCCAGTCGGACACCGAGGGCGTGAAGGACGGGGCCTTGGCCAGGATCTCCAGGGCCTCCGCAAGGGCCTCGTCCGGGGCGGGCGCCAGGTAGGCGCCCAGGTTGGCCGCCTCCATCGCGCCGGGGCCGCCGCCGGTGGCCACCGTCAGCCCGGACCGGGTCAGCTCCCGGCCGAGCTCCGCCGCGCCCCGGTAGTCCAGGCCACCGCGGGCCATCGCGTGGCCGCCCATGACGCCGACCACCCGGGCGCCGGCGAGGTGCTCGTCGAGGGCGTCGGAGATCGCGTCGTCGTGGATGGACCGCAGCATCGAGGCGAGGACGTCGCCGTCCGCCTTGGTCTCCTGGAACCAGGCGTACGACTCGGCGTCCGGGGTGGCCTCGTAGCCGGCGGCCAGCCCCGCGAACAGCTCGTCCGCGGTGTACAGCAGGCCGCGGTACGGGTTGTAGGGCAGGTCCGGCACCGGCGGGAAGACCAGCGCGCCGTCCGCGCGCACCTTGGCCGAGGCGTCGGGCTCCATCGCGCAGCCCAGGAAGACGGCCGCGGAGGTGTCGGCGGACAGCAGGGCGAACGTGCGCTCCAGCAGGTTGACCGACTGGATCCGGTAGCCGTTGAGCGAGCCGCGGGCCACGACCTGGTCGAATTCGGCGAGCGTCTCGATCTCGATGTCTGCGTTGACCATTCGGCCCACACTAAGGGCTGCCCGGGTCAGCGGGTCAATGCCAGAGAGGTCAGCTGTGCCACACCCCACACGACCGGTACGCACACGGCCACCAGCGCGGTGGCCCGCAAGGTCACGGCCGCGCGCAGGACGGTGCCCGGAGTGCCGAGGTCGCGCAGGGTCTCGCGGGTGGCGGACCGGCCCTGGCGGATCTCCGCGGCACAGGTGAGCAGGGTCGCGGCCGCGCACAGCACCACCAGGGCGCAGGCCGGCCCGGTCAGCGGGCCCAGCGGGAGGGGGAGGCCGCCCCGCTCGCGCAGGGCCGCGGCGGTGAGGGCGCCCGCGCCGACCGCGCACAGCAGCCCGAGCGGGCGGCCCAGCCGGGGCGCCTCCTCCTGGAGGATCCGTCCGGCCAGCAGCCGCATGGCACCCGGCCGGACCGCCTGCACCAGGGTGCCGCAGGCGTAGGCCAGCCCCGGGCCGGCGAGGGAGAGCCCGACGGCGGTGAGTGCCCAGCCGGCCGGCAACCCGGTGCCGCCGAGGCCCGCGTACGCCTCGACCGCCAGTCCGCAGGCGGTGAGCGCGATGCCCCAGGGCAGGCCGGTCTGCGGGGCCAGCGGCGGGTGCGGGCGCAGGGCGAGGGCCGTGGCGGCGGAGGCGGCCAGCGGGACCAGGGCCAGCAGGGTGAGGGCGGCCGTCAGGGGCAGCGGCCGGTCGGCGTGTAGCAGTCCGGCCCCGGCTCCGTCGAAGGGCAGGCCGGCGAGGTCGCCCCGCAGGTGGAGGAAGGCGGCCAGGGCCAGGGCGCTGCCCAGGGTGCACGAGACGGCGGTGGAGACCGCCGCGACGAGGGTGAGCCGTACGGGGCCCAGCCCGACGGCGTCCATCCCTTCCCGGGGCCGGGTCGCGGGGTCGGTCCGGGCGACGGCGACCGCGAACTGTGCGGTGACGGCGAGCGGGACCAGGGCCCACAGCAGGCGCGGGAACGATCCGGCAGGCCGGGCGGTGGCCTCGGCGAGCACGTACAGCAGGAGGAATCCGGTGCCGGCGCAGGCGGCTGCGACCAGCAGTCGGCGCAGCTGGACGAGCGGGCGGGAGCCGCGGGCTAGGCGGAGAGCGAGCACGCGGCCTGGCCCTCCGGGGTCTCGTCGGACGGACCGCCCACGCCGCCCGCGCCGGTGGCAGCGCCGATGGCGGCCGCGGTCCCGGCGGGGCGGCCGTCGAGCAGCGCGACCCGGCGGTCGGCGACGGCGGCGGTCTCCTCGTCGTGGGTGGCCAGCAGCACGGTGATCTCGTGCGAGCGGGCCGCGGTGGTGAGCGCACGGAGCAGCAGGGCGCGCTCGGCGCGGTGCAGCGGGGCGGTGGGCTCGTCGGCGAACACCACTGCGGGCTCGTTGACGAGGGCCCGGGCGAGGGCGACCCGCTGGGATTCGGCGCGGGTCAGGGCGCCGGGGCGCTTGCGGGCGAAGCCGCCGACGTCGAGGCGGTCCAGCCATTCGCAGGCGGCGGCCTTGGCGGTGCGGTGGGAGGCGCCGGCGATCAGCAGGGGCAGGGCCGCGTTCTCCCACACCTTGAGCTCGGGCAGCAGCAGGGGATCGGGGCCGATCCAGCCGAACCGGTCGCGGCGCATCCGTTCGCGGGCGAGGGCGCCCAGGGTGTGGACGGGCACGCTGTTGAACCAGATCTCGCCCTGTTCGGGCACCACGTGTCCGGCCAGGCAGCGCAGCAGGGTGGTCTTCCCGCTGCCGCGCGGGCCGGTCAGGGCCAGGATCTCGCCCTCGCGGACGCCGACCGAGACCCCGATGAGGCCGGGTGAACCGCTGTGGGAGTAGTGAACGGACCGAGCCCAGAGGACGTCATTGTCCGGTGGGGCGTTGTCCGGTGGAGCCACCATGGCGTACACCTCCGTCCGGGGGAACGAAGCGGAGCCGGTTCGGTCACTGGCGCCACACTGAGATGTAAAGAGATGAACGGCTTGGATGGTGACAGCACACGGCCCGGACCCCCGCGTTCTCACTCGAACGGAGGATCCGGGCCGTGTGGTTCGGACTATTTACTGCTCTTTACAGCTTGGTCCACGCCTCGGTGAGCACCGAGCGCAGGATGCCTTCGATCTCGTCGAAGGTGCCCTGGTCCGCGATCAGCGGCGGGGCCAGCTGGATGACCGGGTCGCCACGGTCGTCGGCACGGCAGTACAGGCCGTTCTCGAAGAGCGCCTTGGAGAGGAAGCCGTAGAGCACGCGCTCGGTCTCCTCGTCGGTGAAGGACTCCTTGGTGACCTTGTCCTTGACGAGCTCGATGCCGTAGAAGAAGCCGTTGCCGCGGACGTCGCCGACGATCGGCAGGTCGTGCAGCTTCTTCAGCGTCGAGAAGAAGGCGTCCTCGTTGTCCAGCACGTGCTGGTTGAGGCCTTCCTTGTCGAAGATGTCGAGGTTGGCGAGCGCCACCGCGGAGGACACCGGGTGCCCGCCGAAGGTGTAGCCGTGCAGGAAGGTGTTGTCGCCCTTGTAGAACGGCTCGGCGATGCGGTCCGAGACGATGCAGGCACCGATCGGGGAGTAGCCCGAGGTCATGCCCTTGGCGCAGGTGATCATGTCCGGGACGTAGTCGAACTTGTCACAGGCGAACATCGTGCCGAGGCGGCCGAAGGCGCAGATCGTCTCGTCGGAGACGAGGAGCACGTCGTATTCGTCGCAGATCTCGCGGACCCGCTGGAAGTACCCGGGCGGCGGCGGGAAGCAGCCGCCGGCGTTCTGCACCGGCTCGAGGAAGACGGCGGCGACGGTGTCGGCGCCCTCGAAGAGGATCTCCTGCTCGATCTGGTCGGCGCACCAGCGGCCGAAGGCCTCGGGGTCGTCGCCGTAGATCGGGGCGCGGTAGATGTTGGTGTTCGGCACCTTGTGCGCGCCGGGGACCAGCGGCTCGAAGGGGGCCTTCAGGGCGGGCAGGCCGGTGATGGACAGCGCGCCCTGGGGGGTGCCGTGGTAGGCGACCGCGCGGGAGATGACCTTGTACTTGGTGTGCTTGCCCTGCAGCTTGAAGTACTGCTTGGCGAGCTTCCAGGCGGTCTCGACGGCCTCGCCGCCGCCGGTGGTGAAGAAGACCTTGTTCAGGTCGCCGGGGGCGTAGCCGGCGAGGCGCTCGGCGAGCTCGACGGCCTTGGGGTGTGCGTACGACCAGATGGGGAAGAACGCGAGTTCCTGGGCCTGCTTGTAGGCGACCTCGGCCAGTTCCTTGCGGCCGTGACCGGCGTTGACCACGAACAGTCCGGCGAGACCGTCCAGGTAGCGCTTGCCCTTGTCGTCGAAGATGTAGGTTCCCTCACCCCGAACGATGGTGGGGACGGGGGAGTTCTCGTACGACGACATGCGGGTGAAGTGCATCCACAGGTGGTCGTACGCGGTCTTGGAGAGGTCCTGGCTCACGGGCTATCGAGTTCCCCACATGTAGGTCTGCTTCTTCAGCTTCAGATAAACGAAGCTTTCGGTTGATCGCACGCCGGGGAGCGCGCGGATCTTCTTGTTGATCGTCTCCAGCAAGTGGTCGTCGTCCTCGCAGACGATCTCCACCATCAGGTCGAACGAGCCCGCGGTCATCACCACGTACTCACACTCGGCCATCTGAGTCAGTGCGTCGGCCACCGGGTCGAGGTCTCCCTCGACGTTGATGCCGACCATGGCCTGGCGTCGCAGGCCCACGGTGAGCGGGTCGGTGACGGCGACGATCTGCATGACGCCCTGGTCGAGCAGCTTCTGGACGCGCTGGCGCACCGCCGCCTCCGACAGGCCGACGGCCTTGCCGATCGCTGCGTAGGGGCGGCGACCGTCCTCCTGCAGTTGCTCGATGATCGCCAGGGACACAGCATCGACCGAAGGGGACGGTTGTCTGTTCCTGGAATCTGCGTTTCGACTGACCACGACCTCACTCTGCACGAGGAGTCGTCTGTTCCGCAAGACGGAATCGATGAAATCCGTTGTCTGGCGACCCAGATATCACTGATTTCGTAGTTGGTGGCGTCCGGCCCTGTCGAAAGCGTCCGCGTAGGGGCTAGGCTTGGTATTCGTCTCAATCGTTGGACATGTGATCAGGAGTGTGGCTGGAGTGACCACCGAACTGCGTCGTCTGCGCAACTACATCGGCGGAGAGTTCAAGGACGCCGCCGACGGGCGGACCACCGAGGTGGTCAACCCCGCCACCGGCGACGTGTACGCCACCGCCCCGCTCTCCGGCCAGGGCGATGTCGACGCCGCCATGGCCGCTGCCGCAGCCGCCTTCCCCGGCTGGCGCGACACCACCCCCTCCGAGCGGCAGAAGGCCCTGCTCAAGATCGCGGACGCCTTCGAGGCGCGCGCGGACGAGCTCGTGGCAGCCGAGTCGGAGAACACCGGCAAGCCGCTGGGCCTCACGGCCAGCGAGGAGCTGCCGCCGATGGTGGACCAGATCCGCTTCTTCGCGGGTGCGGCCCGCCTCCTCGAGGGCCGCTCGGCCGGCGAGTACATGGACGGGATGACCTCGATCATCCGCCGTGAGCCGGTCGGCGTATGCGCCCAGGTCGCGCCGTGGAACTACCCGATGATGATGGCCGTGTGGAAGTTCGCCCCGGCCATCGCCGCGGGCAACACCGTGGTGCTCAAGCCCTCGGACACCACCCCGGCCTCCACCGTCCTGATGGCCGAGATCATCGACTCGATCCTGCCCAAGGGCGTCTTCAACGTCGTGTGCGGCGACCGCGAGACCGGCAAGGCCATGGTCGAGCACTCCACCCCGGCGATGGCCTCCATCACCGGCTCGGTGCGCGCCGGCATGCAGGTCGCCGAGAGCGCCTCGAAGGACGTCAAGCGCGTCCACCTGGAGCTCGGCGGCAAGGCCCCGGTCGTGGTCTTCGAGGACGCCGACATCGCCAAGGCCGTCGAGGACATCGCGGTCGCCGGCTACTTCAACGCCGGCCAGGACTGCACCGCCGCGACCCGCGTGCTCGTGCACGAGTCCATCCACGACGAGTTCGTGAGCGCCCTCGCCAAGGCCGCCGCCGACACCAAGACCGGCCAGCCGGACGACGAGGACGTGCTCTACGGCCCGCTGAACAACCCGAACCAGCTCAAGCAGGTCGCGGGCTTCATCGAGCGACTCCCGGCGCACGCCAAGGTCGAGGCGGGTGGCCACCAGGTCGGCGAGAAGGGCTACTTCTACGCCCCGACCGTGGTCTCGGGCCTCAAGCAGGACGACGAGATCATCCAGAACGAGGTCTTCGGCCCCGTCATCACCGTCCAGTCCTTCACGGACGAGGCCCAGGCGCTGGAGTACGCGAACGGCGTCGAGTTCGCCCTCGCCTCCTCCGTGTGGACCAAGGACCACGGCCGTGCGATGCGGATGTCCAAGAACCTCGACTTCGGCTGTGTGTGGATCAACACCCACATCCCGCTCGTGGCCGAGATGCCCCACGGCGGCTTCAAGAAGTCCGGCTACGGCAAGGACCTCTCCGCCTACGGCTTCGAGGACTACACGCGCATCAAGCACGTGATGACCTCGCTCGACGGCTGATCGGTCTTCTCGGCGATCGCATCGATCATCGAAGGAGCCTGAGAGGGCGGGCAGTAGACAATGTGTCTATTGCCCGCCCTCTCCTCGTTCCCCGAGGCTTTGCCCATGCCTGAACTCGCCTTCTCCCGCCGCACGGCACTGCGCGGCCTCGGTGCCGCCGGCCTGTTCGCGGCCCTCACCGGCTGTGGTGTGCCCGCCGCCTACGTCCCCGAGGACCGGCGGGGAGGCCCGGACCAATCCGGCCGGGACAAGCGGGTCGCCTTCTCCAACTGGCCGCTGTACATCGACACCGACGAGCAGGACGGGGAGCGCCGTCCCACGCTGGACGCCTTCTCGGAGAAGACCGGCATCGAGGTCCGGTACACCGAGGAGATCAACGACAACGACGAGTTCTTCGGCAAGGTCAGTCCGGCCCTGATGAACCACCAGGAGACCGGCCACGACCTGGTGGTGGTCAGTGACTGGATGGCCGCCCGCTTCGTCCACCTGGGCTGGGCCCAGAAGATGGACAGGTCGGCGCAGCCCAACGTCGCCGCCCATCTGGACCCGCAGCTGCGGTCACCCGCCTTCGACGAGGGCCGCCTCCACACCGTTCCGTGGCAGTCGGGGATCACCGGCATCGCCTACAACCGCAAGGCGCTGGGCCGGGAGATCAAGTCCGTCAAGGACCTGTGGCACCCGGACCTGGCGGGCAAGGTCACCCTCTTCTCCGGCCTGGACGAGTCCTTCGCCCTGCTGATGCAGGGCAACGGCGTGGACGTCACCCGGTGGACCGAGTCCGACTTCCACCGGATGTGCGACCAGGTGGAGAGCATGGTGAAGAAGCAGCACATCCGCCGCTTCACCGGCAACGACTACACCTCCGATCTGAGCAAGGGCGATGTCCTGGCCTGCCAGGCCTACTCCGGCGACGCCATCCAGCTTCAGGCCGACAACCCCGATATCGAGTTCGTGGTCCCGGAGGAAGGCGCCGAGCTCTGGGCGGAGAGCCTGCTCGTCCCCAACCTGGCCCGGCACAAGGCCAACGCCGAGGCCCTGGTCGACTACTACTACGCCCCGGAGGTGGCCGCCGAGCTCGCCGCCGCCGTCAAATACGTCTGCCCGGTCCCGGCCGCCCGCGAGGTGCTGGCCGGCTCCGGCGACAAGGGGACCGCGCGACTCGCCGAGAACCCGCTGATCTTCCCCGACGAGGAGATGCGCAAGCGGCTCGTCGTGGCCCGGGACATGTCCTCGGCCGAGCGCCGGTCCCTCGCCCAGCGCTGGAACGCCATCGTCGGTCTCTGAGCGCCGACGGGAAACCGATCACGTCCCGCCGCAGGAACTGAACATGTTCATAGATTTGGCTGAACGCGTTCAGAAACCGGCGTAGGCTTCCTCCCATGAGCGAGAGAAGCGCCCTTCAGCGGCGGATCCGTGCCTGGCTGATCCTGTTCATCGTCTGCCTCGTACTCAGCGGTCTCACGGCCTTCCCCCTGGTCAGCGAGCTCCACTGGGCCAACTCCCTCGTGTCCCACGAGTGGCTGCGACGGGTGGGAGACGGGCTGGACCGGGCCGATGCGGACTACCCCTTCCTCCTCTACGGCACCGACTGGCTCGCCTTCGCCCACCTGGTGATCGCGGTGTTCTTCTACGGAGTCCACCGCGACCCCGTCCGCAACATCTGGATCGTCGAAGCCGGCATGATCGCCTGCGCCGGCGTGATCCCCCTGGCCCTGATCTGCGGCCCCATCCGGGGCATCCCCTTCTGGTGGAGCGTCATCGACATGTCGTTCGGAGTCTTCGGGGCCATACCCCTGCTGGTGCTCCGCCGCATGATCAAGCGACTTGAAACGCTGCCCGCCTGACGGCTACTTGGCGAAGGCCGCCGCGACGATCCCGTAGGCCACCTTGTTCATGTCCTGACCCTTGGCGTCCGTGGCGTTGACCGAGTAGACGAGGGTGCGGGAGAGGTCCCGCGTCCCGCCGATCACAGTGCTGTAGCCGTACCGGGAGCCCGTCTTGCCGTAGACCATCGTGCCGTCCGGCAGCACGAACCGCTTCATCCCAGCGGTCTGCACGGCGTCCTTCCCGGACTCGGAGTCCTTCACCACGGGCACCGTGAACATCTCCTCCAGTTGCGCCTTCGGCACCACCCGGCCGCCGAAAAGGGCCCCGGTGAACTTCTCCAGGTCCGCCGTGGTCGATATCAGGTCCCCGGCAGCCCAGTTGGAAGAGGAGTTCCACTCCGTCACATCCACCAGCGAGGTCCCTCCGCCGGGCTTCTCCACCGCCTGGTAGCCGTGGTGGTGCGGTCCCGCTATCCGGTTCTCCCCGCGCGACGGAATCGAAGTGTGGTGCAGCCCCAGCGGCTTGAGGATCCGAGTGGACAGGGCCTGCTCGTACGTCGTCCCCGTCAGCTTCTCGATCAGCACGCCCAGGATCGTGTAGTCGATGTTGAGGTAGTGCTGCTTCTCGCCCGGCCGGAACTCGGGCCCCTTCGCCACCGCTTCTGCGATCAGCGCATGCGGGTCGACCACGTCGAACCGGTGGGCGTACTGCGCCTCGAACGAGTCCCCCGGGCCCTCGGCCGGCTGGATGCCGCTCGTGTAGTTCAGCAACTGCCGCACACTGACGGGCTCGAAGCCCTTCGGGCCGGCCGGCAGCAGCCCCGGCAGGTACCGCTGTACCGGCTCGTCCAGATCGACCTTGCCCTCGGCGGCCAGCTGGAGCACCACCGCCGCCGTGAAGGTCTTGGTCACCGAACCCGCCCGGAACCGGGCGCCGTCGATCGCCTCGCGGCCGGTGCGGACATCGGCCACGCCGGAACTGCCCACCCAGCGGCCGCTCGTACCGCCCACCCGGACCAGCGCGGCCGTCGCGTCCTTGTTGTCAGGGCCGACGCCGGCGATCGCCTTGCGCAGCGCCGCCGCGTCGGGCGGGGTCGTGTAGACGGGCGGCGCCGTGACGCCCGCGGACACCGGGCCGGTCGCCTGCGAGGTCGACGCCGCAGCCGCCGGTCCGGGCGCCGGGGCTGCATGGGCGACGGCCGGCCCGGCCGCGATGCCCAGGACCAGAGCAGTGCCGATCAGTGTGCGCGTACGGACCTTCATGGCGGGAACCCCCTGTGAGCCATCCGGGCCCCAGCGGCCCCGATGACTCAATGCTGCAGGTCAGAGGGGTCTTCGCGGATCACCACCAAGAGGGGTCTTCACCAGTACGACAACTCACCGGCGCGAGGGATCCGACCGCCGGTCTCTCACTCCCCAGAGGGAGATACCCCAGAGCCGGCCCCCGCCCCGGCCGCGATCAGGCCCGTCTCGTACGCGCAGATCACCGCCTGGATCCGGTCCCGCAGCCCCAGCTTCGCCAGCACATTCCCCACGTGCGACTTCACCGTGTGCTCGCTCACCACCAGCGCGGCCGCGATCTCCGCATTCGACAGCCCCCGCCCCAGATGCAGCAGCGTCTCCCGCTCCCGCGCCGTCAGCACCTCCAGCCGCTGCGCGGGCAGCGCCCCCGCGGCCGGGCGCGCCGTCGCCGCCGTGTACTCCTCGATCAGCCGCCGCGCCACCGAAGGCGCCAGCAGCGACTCGCCCGCCGCCACCACCCGTACGGCATGCACCAGGTCGTCCCGGCGCACGTCCTTCAGCAGGAACCCGCTCGCCCCCGCGTGCAACGCCTCGTACACGTACTCGTCCGAGTCGAAGGTCGTCAGCATCACCGTCCGGCACGAGGTCCCGGCCGAGATCGTCCGGCACGCCTCGATCCCGTCGAGCACCGGCATCCGGATGTCCAGCAGCGCCACGTCCGGCCTCAGCTCCCGCACCGCCGCCACCGCCGCCGCGCCGTCCCCCACCTCCGCGACGACCTCGATGTCCTCCTGCACGTCCAGGATCATCGCGAAGCCGCTGCGCACCAGCTCCTGGTCGTCGGCCACCACCACACGGATCGTCAACGCCCCACCTCCAGCGGTGAGGTTACTAGGACGACGCGGACCGAGAACCCCAGGCCATCGGGCCCCGGCCCGCACTCCGCCGTGCCGCCGTGCGCCGCCGCCCGCTCCCGGATCCCGATCAGACCGTGCCCGCCGGCCGGCCCGCCGGGCGCTGTCCCCGTTCCCGGGCCCCGCCCGTCGTCCACCACCGTCACCGTGAGCGCCTCCGGCCCGTACTCCAGCCGTACGGACACCGCCGACGCCCCGGCATGCTTCACCACGTTCGTCAGCGCCTCCTGCACCACCCGGTGCACCGTCGCCTCCAGCGCCGCCGGCAGCGCGCGCACCGCGCCCGTCCGCTCGTACGCCACCTCAGGCCCGCTGCCCCGGACCCGCTCCAGCAGCCCGGGCAGCTCCGCGATCCCGGGCTGCGGCGTGCGCGGCGCCGCCTCACCCCCGCGGTCCGTCCGCAGTACGCCCAGCATGGTCCGCAGCTGCGCCATCGCGTCCCGGCCCGTCTCGGCGATCGCGTCGAAGGCCGCCTCCGCCCGCTCCGGAGCCCTGCGCACCGCTACCGGACCGGCCTCCGCCTGCACGATCATGATGCTGACCGCGTGCGAGAGGATGTCGTGCATCTCCCGGGCTATCCGGGCCCGTTCGCGCGCCGCCGCCTGCTCCGCCTCGATCCGGTTCGCCCGCTCCAGCTCCGCCGCCCGGGCCTCGACGGCCTTCGTGTAGGCCTGCCGGGTGTACTGGAGGCGCCCCAGGGCGTACGCCGCCGCGAAGACGAACAGCGCGAACAGCAGCTCCTTGGCCGTCCCGGTATTGAGCGCCACGGAGGCGAGGATCAGCCCGGTCAGCGTCACGCCCATCGTGATCCGCACCCGGGCCGGGCACAGGAGCGCCATCGTGTAGACGCCGATCAACGGGGCGTACGGCAGCGGCTGCCCGGGGCCGTCCAGCGCCAGCGTGTAGACCGAGCCGACCGCGACCATGCCGAAGATCGCGGGCACGGGCGCCCGCCGCCGCCACACCAGCGGCACATTGCCCAGCGTTGTCAGCAGGTACGCCGACCAGGTGGCCGGCGATTCCAGTGGATCGCGGGGAACGACGAACGGAATCGTCGTCGCCACCTGGACCAGCAGGGTCAGCCCCAGGTCCTGCCACCGCGGATCGGCGCGCCGGATCCGCTCGCCGAGGGTGCGTATCACCGGCCGGACACCCCGAGCCCGGCCCGTACGCCGGCCAGCGCGTCCACGCGGTTGGTGGTGATGGAGTCCACCCCGGCCGCGATCAGCTTGCGCATCGCCCACGTGGTGTCCGCGGTCCAGGCCGAGACCAGCAGGCCCTCCTTGTGGAGCGCGTCCGTCAGCTCCCGGTCCACCAGCCCGAAGCGGTAGTTGAGCCACTTCGGCGCCACCGCGTCGATCAGCACCCGGCGCGGCGGAGCCAGCGTGGTCCACGTCAGCGCGATCTCGGCGCCCGGATCGGCGGCACGCACGGCCAGCATGGTGTCCGGGCCCGCGCAGTAGTACGTACGGTCGCGCGCCCCGCACTCCCGGACCCGGCCGACGACCGTCGTCACGGATTCGGGCGACGCGCCGGGCAGGTCGATCATCACCCGGCCCGCGCCGGCCGCCGCCAGGGCCTCGCGCAGCGTCGGGACCCCACCGTCCGTCAACTCCTTCAACTGCGGGGCCGTGACGGCATCGAGCCGCACGTCATGGCCCCACAGCCGCTGGAGCGTCTCGTCGTGGAGCACGACCGCCTCCCCGTCGCGGGTCAGCCGTACGTCGATCTCGACCGCGTCCGCTCCGCGTGCGAAGGCCGAGCGGATCGAGGGCAGGGTGTTCTCGCGGACACGGTAGGGATCGCCGCGGTGGCCTACGGCCGTCAGGGTGCGCATGACTGCCATTGTCGGCGTTCCCCACGGTCCGTCAGCGCGCCAGCCAGGCGGAGGTGTACGTGTCGATCTCCGCGCTGAGCTTCGCCTTGCCGGCTTCGTCCAGGAACGAGGCCTCGACGGCGTTCTTGGCCAGCTGCGCGAGCCCGCGCTCGTCGAGGTCGAGCAGCCGCGCGGCGACCGCGTACTCGTTGTTGAGGTCCGAGCCGAACATCGGCGGGTCGTCACTGTTGATGGTGACGAGCACGCCCGCCTGCACCATCTCCTTGACGGGGTGCCGGTCCAGGTCGGTCACGGCGCGGGTGGCGATGTTGGAGGTCGGGCAGACCTCGAGCGCGATCCGGTGCTCGGCGAGGTAGGCGAGCAGCTCCGGGTCCTGGGTGGCGCTGGTGCCGTGGCCGATGCGCTCGGCGCCGAGGTCGCGGATGGCGTCCCAGATGGTCTGCGGGCCGGTGGTCTCGCCGGCGTGCGGCACGCTGTGCAGGCCCGCGGCCCGGGCGGCGTCGAAGTACGGCTTGAACTGCGGGCGCGGGACGCCGATCTCGGGTCCGCCGAGGCCGAAGGAGACCAGGCCCTCCGGGCGCAGGTCGACGGCGAGGCGCGCGGTCTCGGCGGCGGCCTCGAGGCCCGCCTCGCCCGGGATGTCGAAGCACCAGCGCAGGATGACGCCGAGCTCGGCCTCGGCAGCCTTGCGGGCGTCCTCGATGGCCTCCATGAAGGCCTTCTCGTCGATGCCGCGGCGGGTGGAGGAGTACGGGGTGATGGTCAGCTCGGCGTAGCGGATGTTCTGCCGGGCCATGTCGCGGGCGACTTCGAAAGTCAGGGTGCGGACGTCGTCGGGGGTGCGGACCAGGTCGACGACGGAGAGGTAGACCTCGATGAAGTGCGCGAAGTCGGTGAACGTGAAGTAGTCGGCGAGTGCCTCGGGGTCGGTGGGGACCTTGGAGTCGGGGTGGCGGGAGGCGAGTTCGGCGACGATGCGGGGGGAGGCCGAGCCGACGTGGTGGACGTGGAGTTCCGCCTTGGGCAGCCCTGCGATGAAGGGGTTCAAGTCGGGCATGAGGGAGCCTCCGGGAGATGCGGATGCGGACGGATCGGGCTTCATCGTAGGCATCTCCGCCGCTGTCGGCGGCAGCGCTTAGCATGGCTGTACGAGAGGGGGGCGCCGCATGACCGACCAGAGCCCCGAGCCGAGGGACCCGTGGGCGCCGCCTGAGCGGCCGGCGGTGGAGCTCGGCAAACCGCGGGCCACGCAGGGCGCGTCGGGTTCGCCGTCCGCGCACGACCAGCCCACGATCGCGGGGATGCCGGGGGCGGACATCCCGCCGGACCAGATACCCGGGGCGACTCCGACGCCTACGCCGATACCGGCTGCGGCGCCCGCGTACGGGTACCCGGCCCAGGCGAATCCCGGCGGTTACGCGTACCCCGGACCGCCGCCCGCACAGCCGACGTACGGCTACCCCGGGTACCCCGGCTATCAGGGATACCCCGGGTACCCGGCCTATCCGCCGAAGAGCAACGGCTTCGGGGTCACCGCCCTCGTCCTCGGCATCACCGGTGTGGTCACCTGCTACCTGGGCCTCCTGTTCGGAGTCCCGGCGGTCATCTTCGGCGCCCTGGGCCGCGGCAAAGTGCGGCGTGGCGAGGCCGACAACGGCCCGATGGCACTGGCCGGCATCATCCTGGGCGCGGTCGGCATCGTGATCAGCCTCCTGATGATCGCGCTCGTCATCGCCGGTGTCCTGCTCGGTGACCGGGGAAGCGGTTCCGACTTCGACGGCCCGTCCTCGCACACGCAGGTCCGCGAGAGGGTCTGACGCACAGGCCACAGGGCAGAGGGCGCAGGCCACAGAGCACAGGGCCGGGACCGGGCAGCGCATGCCCGGTCCCGGCCCTGTCCGTCTGTCCGTCCGCCCGTTCAGGGGCCCACGCCACCCACGGCCGGTCGGCGTCCCGCCCGCCCTCGATCGGGGAGACCGCGCGAAAGGCGGCCGGTTCGCGGACCCGGAGGGCGCGTGGCCCGTCCGGTACCGCCAGGTTCCGGCTGTACACCGGGACTTCGTCGGGGACGAGCCCCAGCCGTCCCGAAGACGTCCGCCGCGTCCGCCCGGTTGAGCTGCGAGCGGTCGGACAGGGGCGCCCACATCGACCCCCGAGCGGTCCACGAGGACCAGCGTCGGCCGGGCAGGGCCGGGACGTTGGCCGACGAGTGGCCGAGCGACTGCTCCAGCGGGTACGCCCAGCGCGGCGAGGGCGCGTGCCGCGTCCATCGGCCCCCCGGAGCCAGCCGGCCAGCGCCTCCCCGGTGATGCCCGCGGCGGCGAGCCGCTCGGCCCCGTCCCGCGCGGTGACCACGGTCCGACGTCGAGCCGCGCTGTGACGTACTCGGCGGCTCCGACCAGCGAGGCGGTGCGCAGCCAGCCAGCCAGCCAGGCAGCCGGGCAGGCCGGCGGTCCATGCAGCGTCCTCGACTGCGAGGCGGCGCACGAGCGCGGAGAACCGGTCGGCGCGGGCCTCGCCGCTCTCGTGGCCCGCCACTCGTTCACTCCGTGGCCGCGGGCGTCAGACCGTCTCCGCTCGCAGCCGGTCGCGGGCCTCCATCAGGGCGAAGCCCAGCAGGTTCAGACCGCGCCAGCGGGACGGGTTCAGCGCGCGGTCGTCGTCCGCGGCCAGGCCGATGCCCCAGATGCGGTCCAGCGGGCTCGCCTCCACCAGCACCCGGTTCCCGGTGGACAGCAGGTACGCGCGCAGCTCGGGGGTGGACGCGAACTTGTGCACGCTGCCCTCCACCACCAGCGCGAACCGCTCCCGCTCCCATATCGACTCGTCGAAGCCGCGCACCAGTCGCCCGGCCTTCTTGGCCGCCGCCGGACTCTTCGCCTCCAGCGCGGCGCGCTCCGCCTCGGCGTCGGCGAACAGCCGGGCCTTGCCGGCCATCATCCAGTGCTCCGCCGTGGCATAACGGACATCACCCACGGTGAACGGGGACAGCCACCACTGGCTCAAGCAGCTCGGGCCGAGCGTCCCGTCCGGGCGCGGCCGGTGCCCCCAGAACGGCAGGTACTTCACCCGCTCACCACGGCTGACCTGCTCGATCAACCTGTCGATCTTCTCCATGCACGCGAGTCTGACAGTCGCCACTGACACTTCGTACGGGATTCGCGGTGTGCCTCGACACATGGTCGACCGATTCCGTCGCGTAATCAAAAGGCAACAACGGAATCACTTGGCGGTGGGGAACACCTCTGCCAGGATCGGCACTCAATTCGAGCTGAAGCTACGGAGAGCGTGAGAGCGTCATGGGTAATCGCTTCCAGGTCAAGGACCGCTTCGCAGACGGCGCGCAGTACATCGACGGGCAGCTGAGGGCCGGTACCTCCGGGCAGTCGCACACCGTCGTCGATCCTGCGACGGGCGAGGAGGTGCTCACGTACGAGCTCGCCTCCACGGCGGACGTCGACGAGGCCGTCGCCGCCGCCAAGCGGGCCTTCCCGGCCTGGTCCGCGGCCACCCCCGGCGAGCGCTCGGACACGCTGCACCGGCTGGCCGCCGTGCTGGCCGAGCAGGCGGAGGACTTCGCGTACGCGGAGTCCCTCCAGTGCGGCAAGCCGATCAAGCTGTCCACCGAGTTCGACGTACCGGGAACCATCGACAACACCGCCTTCTTCGCGGGCGCCGCGCGGCATCTCCAGGGGCAGGCGGCCGCCGAGTACTCAGGGGACCACACCTCCTACGTGCGGCGCGAGGCCATCGGGGTCGTCGGCTCCATCGCCCCCTGGAACTATCCGCTCCAGATGGCCGCCTGGAAGATCCTCCCGGCGATCGCCGCGGGCAACACGATCGTCCTCAAGCCCGCCGAGCTGACCCCGCTCACCTCCCTGATGTTCGCCCAGGCGGCCAAGGACGCGGGCCTGCCCGACGGCGTGGTCAACATCGTCACCGGCGCCGGCCGGGACGCGGGCGAGCACCTGGTGGGGCACCCGGACGTCGTCATGACCTCCTTCACGGGTTCCACCGCCGTCGGCAAGCGGGTCGCCGAGATCGCGACCGCCACCGTCAAGCGGCTCCACCTGGAGCTCGGCGGCAAGGCGCCCTTCCTGGTCTTCGACGACGCCGACCTGGAGGCCGCCGCCCACGGCGCCGTCGCCGCCTCCCTGATCAACACCGGCCAGGACTGCACCGCCGCCACCCGTGCGTACGTCCAGCGCCCCCTGCACGACGCCTTCGTGGCCCGCGTGGCCGAGCTGATGGAGACCGTCCGCCTCGGCGACCCCAACGACTGGGCCACCGACCTCGGCCCGCTGGTCTCGCACGCCCAGCGCGACCGGGTCGCCGGCTTCGTGGAGCGCGCCCGCGGCTACGCCACCGTCGTCACCGGCGGCGAGATCCCGGGCGGCGAGCTCGCCGAGGGCGCGTACTACCGTCCCACCCTCGTCTCCGGCGCCGCCCAGGACAGCGAGGTCGTCCAGTCCGAGATCTTCGGCCCGGTCCTCGTCGTCCTGCCCTTCGACACCGACGACGAGGGCATCGAGCTGGCCAACGACACCCCGTACGGACTCGCCGCCTCCGCCTGGAGCCGCGACGTCTACCGGGCGAACCGTGCCACCCGCGAGATCAAGGCGGGCTGCGTCTGGGTCAACGACCACATTCCGATCATCAGCGAGATGCCGCACGGGGGCTACAAGGCGAGTGGCTTCGGAAAGGACATGAGCGCCTACTCCTTCGAGGAGTACACGCAGGTCAAGCATGTGATGTACGACAACACGGCGGTGGCGGCCAAGGACTGGCACCGCACGATCTTCGGGGACCGCACCTAACCGTCTGCGGCTTTCGCCGCGTGGCAGCCGACCGCCTGACCAGCGGCGCCCACCCATCCCGAAAGGGCAGCTCATGGAGCAGTTCGAGCCCGACCGCCTCTCGGCGGCGCAACTCGCCGCGATGCGGCGCAGCCTCACCAGCGGGCGCGGCGCCCTCACCCGCCGCTCACTGCTGCGCGCCTCCGGAGTCGGAGCGCTCACCCTCGGCGGCCTGGCCTCCCTGTCCGCCTGCGGCATCCCGCCCGCCCAGCGTGCGGGCGACACGGCCGCCGCCTCCGACGACCGCTCGGCCCAGGAGAAGGAGATCAACTTCTCCAACTGGACCGAGTACATGGACACCAGCGAGGACGAGAAGAGCCACCCGACGCTGGAGGAGTTCACCAAGCGGACCGGGATCAAGGTCAAGTACACCGAGGACATCAACGACAACGTCGAGTTCTTCGGCAAGGTCCGCCCGCAGCTCGCGGCCGGCCAGGACACCGGCCGCGACCTGATCGTCGTCACCGACTGGCTCGCCGCCCGCATCATCCGGCTCGGCTGGGCGCAGAAGCTCGACCCCTCCCACCTCCCGCACGCCTACGCCAACCTGATCCCGCAGTTCCGCAGCCCCGACTGGGACCCGGGCCGCTCGTACAGCTACCCCTGGACCGGCATCGACACCGTCATCGCGTACAACGCGAAGGCGACCGACGGCAAGAAGGTCGACTCCGTCACGCAGCTGCTCGACGACCCCTCCCTCAAGGGCCGCGTCGGCTTCCTCACCGAGATGCGCGACACGGTCGGCATGACCCTGCTCGACCAGGGCAAGGACCCGGCGACGTTCACCACCGCCGATTTCGACGGGGCCATCGGCCGGCTGCAGAAGGGCGTGGACACCAAGCAGATCCGCCGGTTCACGGGCAACGACTACACCGCGGACCTCGACAAGGGCGACATAGCCGCCTGCCTGGCCTGGGCCGGGGACATCATCCAGCTCCAGGCCGGCAACCCGGACATCAAGTACGCGATCCCGGCGCCCGGTTACATCACCTCCAGCGACAACCTGCTGGTCCCCGCCCACGCCCGGCACAAGGCCAACGCCGAGAAGCTCATCGACTTCTACTACGAGCCGCCGATCGCCGCCCAGCTGGCCGCGTTCATCAGCTACGTCTGCCCGGTCGAAGGCGTCAAGGAAGACCTCGCGAAGATCGATCCCGGGCTCGCGGACAACCCCTTGATCATTCCGGACAAGGCGATGGCGGCCAAGGCGCACGCCTTCCGCTCCCTCAGCAGTGAGGAAGAGACCGCGTACGAAGAGAAGTTCGCCAAGCTCATCGGAGCCTGACGAACCCCCCGTGCCGGCTCCCGCGCCCCGCACCCTTCCGACGACACCACCACCGAAGGCCGCGACCCATGACTGACAAGACCGCGGGCGGCGACGTCCGCCTCGCCGGGATCAGCAAGCACTACGGCTCGTTCACCGCCGTGCACCCGCTGGATCTCACCATCCCCGAGGGCTCCTTCTTCGCCCTGCTCGGCGCCTCGGGCTGCGGGAAGACCACCACCCTGCGCATGATCGCCGGCCTGGAGGAGCCCTCCACGGGCACGGTCCACCTCGGCGACCGCGAGGTCACCCAGCTGCCGCCGTACAAGCGCCCGGTCAACACGGTGTTCCAGAGCTACGCGCTGTTCCCGCACCTGAACATCTACGAGAACGTGGCCTTCGGACTGCGCCGCCGCGGCATCAAGTCCGTCAAGAAGCAGGTCGAGGACATGCTCGAGCTGGTCGAGCTGGGCCAGTTCGCCCAGCGCAAGCCGCACCAGCTCTCCGGCGGCCAGCAGCAGCGCGTGGCCGTCGCCCGCGCGCTCATCAACCACCCGCAGGTGCTGCTCCTCGACGAGCCCCTCGGCGCCCTCGACCTCAAGCTGCGCCGCCAGATGCAGCTGGAGCTCAAGCGGATCCAGACCGAGGTCGGCATCACCTTCGTGCACGTCACGCACGACCAGGAAGAGGCCATGACCATGGCCGACACGGTCGCCGTGATGAACGGCGGCCGCGTCGAGCAGCTGGGCGCGCCCGCCGAACTGTACGAGAACCCGCGCACCACCTTCGTCGCCAACTTCCTCGGGACGTCCAACCTCATCGAGGCCGAGGTCCTGGAGGCGGGCGGCGCCGATGTCATGGTCAGCTCGGCGGGGACCAAGCTGAGGCTGCCCGCGGCCCGGTGTTCGACCACCCCCAAGTCCGGCGGAAAGCTGCTGGTCGGGGTGCGTCCCGAGAAGATATCCCTGGTCCACGCGGACGAGGAGGACACCATCGCCGCAGGCCGCAACACGGTCCACGGCCGGATCGCGGACTCCTCCTTCATCGGGGTCTCCACCCAGTTCGTCATCGACAGCCCGGTCTGCCCCGAGCTCGAGGTGTACGTCCAGAACATCGAACGCGATGCCCGCCTGGTCCCCGGCGCCGAGGTCGTCCTGCACTGGAACCCGGAGCACACCTTCGGCCTCGATGCGGCTCAATCCATGCTTGCAGGGACGATGGGCGACGCGGGCATCGAGACGGTGGAGGAGGGCGCATGACCGCCACCGCCGCGCCGCCGGAGGCCGTGGCCCTCGCCGAACCCCCGGTCCACAAGGCGTCCCTGCGCAAGCGGCTGATCCCGTACTGGCTGCTGCTCCCCGGCATCCTGTGGCTGCTGGTCTTCTTCGTGCTGCCGATGGTCTACCAGGCCTCCACCTCGGTGCAGACCGGCTCCCTCGAAGAGGGCTTCCAGGTCACCTGGCACTTCCAGACGTACTGGGACGCACTGACCGAGTACTACCCGCAGTTCCTGCGCTCCCTCGCGTACGCCGGCACCGCGACCGTGCTGTGCCTGCTGCTCGGGTACCCGCTGGCCTACCTGATCGCCTTCAAGGCGGGCCGCTGGCGCAACCTGCTGCTGGTGCTGGTCATCGCGCCGTTCTTCACCAGCTTCCTGATCCGCACGCTGGCCTGGAAGACGATCCTGGCCGACGGCGGCCCCGTGGTCGCCGTCCTCAACAAGACCGGCTTCCTGGACGTCGCCGGCTGGCTCGGCATCACCCAGGGCGACCGCGTGCTGGCCACGCCGCTCGCCGTGGTCTGCGGCCTGACGTACAACTTCCTCCCCTTCATGATCCTGCCGCTCTACACCTCGCTGGAGCGCATCGACACCCGCCTCCACGAGGCGGCCGGGGACCTGTACGCCCGGCCCGTCACCACGTTCCGCAAGGTGACCTTCCCGCTCTCCATGCCGGGCGTGGTCTCCGGGACCCTGCTCACCTTCATCCCGGCGAGCGGCGACTACGTGAACGCCGAGCTGCTCGGCTCCACGGACACCCGGATGATCGGCAACGTCATCCAGTCGCAGTACCTGCGGATCCTCGACTACCCGACGGCCGCAGCGCTGTCCTTCATCCTCATGGCCATCGTGCTGATCATGGTCACCATCTACATCCGCCGAGCGGGGACGGAGGACCTGGTCTGATGAGTTGGCTCCGGCGCAATCTCGTCGTCATCTTCGGCCTCGGCACGCTCGCGTACATGATCCTGCCGAACGTCGTCGTGACGGTCTTCTCCTTCAACAACCCCGCCGGGCGGTTCAACTACGCCTGGCAGGAGTTCTCACTGGACGCCTGGAAGGACCCGTGCGGGGTCGCCGACCTGTGCGGCTCCCTGTCCCTGTCGCTCCAGCTCGCCCTGTGGGCCACGATCGGCGCCACCGTCCTCGGCACGGCCATCGCGTTCGCACTCGTCCGCTACCGCTTCCGGGCGCGCGCCGCGGTCAACTCGCTGATCTTCCTGCCGATGGCCATGCCCGAGATCGTGATGGCGGCCTCGCTGCTCGCCCTCTTCCTCAACATGGGCATCCAGCTGGGCTTCTGGACGATCCTGATCGCCCACATCATGTTCTGCCTCAGCTTCGTCGTCGCCGCCGTGAAAGCGCGTGTCCTCTCGATGGACCCTCGGCTGGAGGAGGCCGCCCGCGACCTGTATGCGGGCCCGGTGCAGACCTTCCTACGGGTCACCCTGCCGATCGCGGCACCGGGTATCGCGGCGGGCGCGCTGCTCTCCTTCGCGCTCTCGTTCGACGACTTCATCATCACCAACTTCAACTCGGGCAACACCGTCACCTTCCCCATGTTCGTGTGGGGATCGGCCCAGCGCGGTACGCCCGTCCAGATCAACGTCATCGGCACGGCGATGTTCGTCATCGCGGTGCTGGTGGTGCTCGCCGGCCAGATGGTCGGGAACCGCCGCAAGAAAGCACAGCCCAAGTAGCTCTGTAGGGAGTTGGAAGCCATGGCCCCAGTCGCCATGCGAAGTGTTGCGCAATCCCTTTCCGAAGCACTGCCGGTCTCGTACTGGCTGGACGACCCCGGCAAGCCCGCCGCACGGCCGGCGCTGACCTCCGACGAGGCCTGCGACCTGCTCGTCATCGGCGGCGGGTACAGCGGACTGTGGACCGCGCTGATCGCCAAGGAGCGCGATCCCGCCCGGGACGTCGTCCTGATCGAGTCGAAGGAGGCGGGCTGGGCCGCCTCCGGCCGCAACGGCGGCTTCTGCGCCGCCTCCCTCACGCACGGCCTCGCCAACGGCATGGCCCGCTGGCCGGGCGAGCTCGCCAGACTGGAGGAGCTCGGCGCCCGCAACCTCGACGAGATCGAGGCGGCCATCGCCCGCTACGGCATCGACTGCGACTTCGAGCGCACCGGCGAGATCGACGTGGCCACCGAGCCCCACCAGGTCGAGGAGCTGCGCGAGCTGTACGAGGAGGCCGAGAAGCTGGGCCTGGCGGGCGGCTCGCGCTGGCTGGACCGCGAGGAGCTGCGCGCCGAGGTCGACTCGCCGACGTTCCTGGCGGGTCTGTGGGACACCGACGGCGTCGCCATGCTCAATCCCGCGAAGCTCGCCTGGGGCCTGAAGAAGGCCTGCCTGTCGCTGGGCGTGCGGATCTACGAGAACACCCGCGGGCTGTCCCTCGCCGCCTCGGGCGCCGGGATGGCCGTACGCACCCCGTACGGGCGGATCTTCGCCCGGCGGGTGGCGCTGGGCACGAACATCTTCCCGTCCCTGGTCAAGCGGATCCGCCCGTTCACGGTCCCGGTCTACGACTACGCGCTGATGACCGAGCCGCTGACCGACGACCAGCTGAAGGCGATCGGCTGGCAGAACCGCCAGGGACTGGGCGACAGTGCCAATCAGTTCCACTACTTCCGCATCACCCCGGAGAACCGCATCCTGTGGGGCGGCTACGACGCCGTCTACCCCTACCGCGGCAAGCTCGACTCCGAATACGACCACCGCCCCGAGACGTACCTGAAGCTCGCGCAGCACTTCTTCACCGCGTTCCCGCAGCTGGAGGGCATCAAGTTCAGCCACGCCTGGGGCGGGGCCATCGACACCTGCTCGCGTTTCTCCGCCTTCTTCGGCACCGCGCACGGCGGCAAGGTCGCCTACGCGGCCGGCTACACCGGGCTCGGCGTCGGCGCCACCCGCTTCGGCGCCGACGTGATGCTGGACCTGCTGGACGGGGCCCGCACCGAGCGGACCGGGCTGGAGATGGTGAAGTCCAGGCCGATGCCGTTCCCGCCGGAGCCCTTCGCCTGGACCGGGATCACCCTCACCAAGTGGTCCCTGGCCCGGGCGGACGCCCGCGGCGGCCGCCGCAACCTGTGGCTGAAGGCCCTCGACAAGCTCGGCCTGGGCTTCGACAGCTGACCGGGACCCCCGGTACGCCCCCGGCGCGCGCCGCGGTTCACACCGTGAGCCGTTTCACCACCACGGGGTGGTGAAACCCACGTCATCGCAGGGCCCGGCCCCGCTCTCTCCCGGTGAGGACCCCTCACCCCAGAGAACGGAGGCCGGGCGATGCAGGGCTCGGAGATCAAGACCGCGGTGGAATGGCTGGTGTCGGTGGCGCCGGATCCCGACGCCTGCCGGTGGGAGTGGGAGCGCAACCCCCTCGGGGTCGTCCTGCTGCCCGCCGGCCGGCACTGGGACGTGCTGATCCTGCCCGGGGAGCTGGGGCAGACCGCCCTCGACGTCCTGACACGGCTCCTCGGCCGGCCCGGCCCGGTGCTCGCCGACTTCGGCGACTCGCGGCTGGGCTTTTTCGTGCCCCCGGGCACGGCGGGCCGCTGGATCGCCACCGGCGTACGGGGAGCCGGGCGCGGGACCTGGATCGTGGTCCCGTACCCCGGCCGGGACACGGGCGGGGTGCGCTGGCTGGTGGTCCCGGACGGCCGCGGGACGCTCACCGATCCGGTGCTGCTGGAGCTCGCGATGCACGAGGCCGCGGCCCGGGTGGCGGGGGAGGAGGGCCGGATGCCCTGACGGCGGCGGCTCCGCCCTCAAGGCCACCCCGGCCGGCCAGGACAACGCCCGCTGCTCCCAGACCGTCACCGTCAAGCCCGACTCGACGCACACGCTCGGAGCCTGGGTGCAGGGCGCGTACGTCTACCTCGGCGCGGCCGGGACCGGCACCACCGACGTGTCCACCTGGACGCAGACCCCCGGCGCCTGGAAGCAGTCCTTCCATGAAGGCGAAGTCCAAGAACGGCGCCAGGCTAGGAGGAGGGTCTGACAGTGCGCCGTACGGCCCATCGGACGGCCAGCAGCAGGGGCGTGCACAGGAAGCAGCTGGCCAGCACGTCCAGGGGCCAGTGCCAGCCGCGCAGGATCAGGCCGGTGGCCGTGGCGCCCGTCAGGACGAGGGCGGCGGCCATGGGCCACCGGCGACGGGTGTAGGGGCCGATCAGCAGGGCCGCGCCGATGTAGGCGACGGCGGAGGTGGCGGTGTGGCCCGAGGGGTAGTAGCCGGTGGCCCAGGGCTCCAGGGGGCCCGGGCGGGCGGTCCACTCCTTCAGCGGGACGATCGCGGCCGGGACCAGGGTCATCGCCAGGCCCGCGGCCAGGGCCGGGGCCCAGGCGCGGGAGCGCCGGACGGCGTACGCCATCGCCAGGCCCAGGACCGGCAAGGCGACCTGGATGTTGCCGAGGTCGGACAGGCGCTCGGTGACGGCGTCGGGGACCGTGCGGACCAGGGCGCGGCTGAGGCGCTCGTCCGGTGTGAGCA
Organism: Streptomyces sp. NPDC050448; assembly: GCF_040655295.1. NCBI lineage: Bacteria > Bacillati > Actinomycetota > Actinomycetes > Kitasatosporales > Streptomycetaceae > Streptomyces > Streptomyces sp. NPDC050448. Next base: position 110,628 of record NZ_JBFAJR010000016.1, read on the forward strand.
GCGGGCCCGAGACCAGGACCTGCCAGGTCGTCAGGGCGAGTGCCGGCAGGGAGAGAAGGAGGAGGAGGATGGCCGGCCGTCCCGGAACAGGGGGGATGGTTCCGGGACGGCCGGCCGGATCGGGTTGCCGAGCGCCCCGGGGGGTTTGGGGCGAACGGCCGTCCGATCGGTGAGGAGTGTGCGCGAACGCAGGCCCAGTGCGGCGCTGGGGAAGCCCGGTACTGGTGTCGCCCCCGGTCGCCCGGGAGCGGGGTGTCTCACTCATCTGCAGAAACCGTACGGCAGCGAAAAGGGGACCGACAGCAGGATCGCGGTCCTGCCATCGGCCCCCCACATCTTCTTCACAGGCTCCGACCGTTACCGGCGGTACCTGATGGAGCGTGCGTTCGGATGCTCGCTCAGATGGCCGTGCCGATGGCCGCGAACGCGGCCTCGATGAGGTCCAGGCCCTCGTTCAGCAGGTCCTCGCCAATGACGATCGGCGGGAGGAAGCGGAGCACGTTGCCGTACGTACCGCAGGTGAGGACGAGCAGGCCCTCGGCGTGGCAGGCCTTGGCGAGCGCGCCGGCCGCCTCCGGGAACGGGGTCTTGGACGCGGGGTCCTTGACCAGCTCGATCGCGACCATGGCGCCGCGGCCGCGGATGTCGCCGATGATGTCGTACTTCTCCTGCATGGCCGTCAGGCGGGTCTTCATGACGGACTCGATCTTCTTCGCCGCGGCGTTGAGGTCGAGCTCCTTCATGGTCTCGATGGAGCCCAGCGCACCGGCGCAGGCCACCGGGTTGCCGCCGTAGGTGCCGCCCAGGCCGCCCGCGTGCGCGGCGTCCATGATCTCGGCGCGGCCGGTCACGGCGGCGAGCGGCAGACCGCCCGCGATGCCCTTGGCGGTGGTGATCAGGTCCGGGACGATGCCCTCGTCCTCGCACGCGAACCACTGGCCGGTGCGGCAGAAGCCGGACTGGATCTCGTCGGCGACGAAGACGATGCCGTTGTCGTTGGCGAACTTCACGATCGCCGGCAGGAAGCCCTTGGCCGGCTCGATGAAGCCGCCCTCGCCGAGGACCGGCTCGATGATGATCGCGGCGACGTTGTCGGCGCCGATCTGCTTGGAGATCTGGTCGATCGCCTGGGCGGCGGCCTCGGGGCCGCAGTTCTCGGCACCGGTGGGCCAGCGGTAGCCGTAGGCGACCGGGACGCGGTAGACCTCGGGGGCGAACGGGCCGAAGCCGTTCTTGTAGGGCATGTTCTTCGAGGTCAGCGCCATCGTGAGATTCGTACGGCCGTGGTAGCCGTGGTCGAAGACGACGACGGCCTGGCGCTTGGTGTACGCACGGGCGATCTTGACGGCGTTCTCGACGGCCTCGGCGCCGGAGTTGAACAGCGCCGACTTCTTCGCGTGGTCACCCGGGGTCAGCTCGGCGAGGGCCTCGCAGACCTCGACGTAGCCCTCGTACGGCGTGACCATGAAGCAGGTGTGGGTGAAGTCCGCGAGCTGCGCGGAGGCGCGGCGCACGACGGCCTCGGCGGAGGCGCCGACGGAGGTCACGGCGATGCCGGAACCGAAGTCGATCAGGCGGTTGCCGTCGACGTCCTCGATGATGCCGCCGCCCGCGCGGGCCGTGAAGACCGGGAGCACGGAGCCCACGCCGCCGGCCACCGTCTCGAGGCGGCGGGCCTGCAGCTCCTGCGACTTGGGGCCGGGGATCGCGGTGACGATGCGGCGCTCCTGCGGGACAGCGGTCATAGAGGGCTCCTGGGGGGTGTTTTCGGACGCACTTGTGTCTTTGTCCGCAGGCTAGGCCCGGGGGAGGGGGTACGGCATGCTCCGTTCGGGAGTGGTGCCCGCGTGTCCTTGTCCGTGACGGCCATAGGAAGGATGCGCCGCATGTCTTGTGGACGCTGCGGAGGTACGGGCCGGTACGGGCCCACGGCCGCCTCCGGGCAACTACATTGAGCGACGCAGCGCAGGCACGGGCAGGGGGCAGGGGTTTCATGGACACCGAGGGCACGTACGGCCACAGCCACGGCGGGCCCGGGGGACCCCCCGACGCGACCGCCGCCGGGGCGCACGTGCCCCGCCCGGCCGGGCCGCCGCCCGCCCTCCCGCCCCAGCGGCCCAAGGCCCCGCCGCCACCGCCCGCCTACGCCCCGGGAGCCGGGGCCTCCGGCTCCCCCTTCACCGCCTGGCTGCGCACGCCCCGCCCGGCGGCGGAGCCCGGCATCTGGCGCTTCGCCTATACCCAGGCCCCACCGAAGCCCGCCGGCACCGACCGCTCGGTGCTGGTCCGGGTGGTCGTCGCCTTCCTCGTGTATTTCGTGTGCTGGCGGATGTTCGTCAACGGGAAGCTCCCCTTCCTCGGCGCCCCCCTCTACTACTTCACCCCCGCCAGCTGGTGGGACGGCAGCCTCACCCCCGGCCCGGTCGACCACCGCGGCGCGGCGGCCCAGGATCTCTACGAGCTGCTGGGCACCGTCGGCATGTTCCTCGCCTTCGCCAAGATCGGCGGCTGGCGGGCCGCCTTCGACCGCCTGGTCTGCGCCCGCGGCCCGTGGTACCGCGCGCTGGGCGCCGCGGCCGGGGCCTTCGCCGTGGTGCTTCTGATCGAGAGCCAGACCCTGTCGGTCTACCCGCTGGCCTTCGGGCACCTGCCGTACGCGGAGCTCGGCAGCACGGCCGCCTCGGTGGTCACCTACGCCCTCTACGCCCTGATCTACCTCCCCGTGCTCCTCGTCTTCGCCCGTCTCGGCGGCTGGGCCCCGCTGCTGGCAGGCCTCTTCACCCCGGCCGGACCCGCCTCCGACGTCCTCGCCGCGACTCCGGGTGGCCCGCAGGACCCGGCCGGCTGGCCGCAACTGCGCGCCGCCGGGCTGGGGGAGTCCGCCGACCGGCTGATGGCCGAGGCCGAGGCGGGCCGCATGAACGACGTCGACCTCGCGCGCATCCGCCGCGCCTGGGAGTCCGTAGTGGTCGATCCCTCGCGCCGCACCGCCTTCGTTCAGGCCGTGCAGGCCAAGGGCGCGGCCGCCTGCGGCCACCCCTCGGGATCGCGCGATCTGCCGCTGCGCGTCGCCTCCCACGACTTGGCCGTTGCCCAGGTCCGCCTGGGCCGGGTCACCGACGCCGAGCCCAACCCGTATGAGCGGCGCGGGACCGGGCTGGCCTTGGACCCCGGGGTCCTCGGCACCTCGGTGCTCGCCGTCGGCCCCTCGGGCGCCGGAAAGACGAGCCTGTTGGTCAGGCCGCTCGTCGAGTCTCTGGCGCTCCAGGCTCTCGCCGGAGAGGCGGCGGTGATCGCAGTCGGTGCTGCTGGAAGCCGGCTCGGACCCGACGACGCCTTTGACATCGTGGTCCGTCCCGGCGACCCCGCGTCCGTCCACGACCTGGACCTCTACGGCGGCACCACCAACCCCGACGAGGCCGCCTCCCTCCTTGCCGAGGCGTTCATCGGTGAGACGCCGGGGCTCGACGTACGCCGGGCTGCGACCGCGCTCGCCCAGCTCCTCGGCCCCTTCCGGGCCGCGTACGGACGCTTTCCCACCGTGCCCGAGCTGCGGGCGCTGCTCGAGCAACTGCCCGCCGCGCTCGCGGAACTGCGCCAGGAGCTGGAGAGCGCCGGGCATCAGGCCATGCTGCGCGAGCTCGACGCCCGCGCCCGCCAGCACACCGCCCCCGACGATCCGGGAACGGCTCTCGCCGACCGTGTGGCGCTGCTCGACCGGCCGGCCTTCCACGGCTTCTTCGACAGCACCGCCGCCAGCCGGCCCTTCTCCATGCGCGCCCTCGAACACCCGATCCGGGTCCGTGTCGACCTCCCCGAGCGCAGCCACCCCGACGCGTCACGGATGCTGGCCCGGCTGCTCCTCGCGCAGTTCAACGCCTCCGCCACGGCCCGCGCCGACCGCTCCCTCTTCGCCTTCCTCGCCCTCGACGATGCCGCGCACACCCTCACCCCGGATGTTGTGCGCGGCGTACAGAGGCTCCGCACGGCGAACGCCGGAGTGCTGCTCACCCTTCGCACCCTGGACGACGTACCTGAAACGCTCAGGACTCCGCTCCTCGGGTCGGTCGGCTGCCGGATGGCTTTCTCCGGGGTGACCACCTGGGACGGCAAGTGTTTCGCCGATGCCTGGGGCACCGAGCTCGTCGAGACGCGGGACGTCACGAGCCGGACGGTCTACGCCGATCAGCCCTTCACCCGGGCTCTGCACGCCGTACGCAAGCTGATCACCGGCAAGGCGGTCGCGACCGAGGCGGTGACCGTGCGCCAGGTCGAGCGGGAGCGCTGGTCGGCCTCGGCCCTGGCCAACACCGTGCCGCCCGGGCACGCCGTGGTCTCGCTGACCTCCGTCAAGGGGGAGCGGGCGGCTCCGTTGCTGGTTCGGCTGGCCGCGACGGGCTGAGCCGACCCGTACGGGGTGGCAGAATCGAGCTGAGTCGTTCATACGACAAGGCGAAATTCCCTGCCGTGCCCCTCCCTCTTTTAAGGCCCCTGGTACCCGATGCCGCTCACCCTCGCCTCACTCGTCCAGCACTCGGCGCTCAAGCTGAGCGTCCGGGCGGGGGAGGGGCGCCTCGACACCCCCGTGCGCTGGGCCCACGTCAGCGAGCTCGCCGACCCCGTCCCCTACATGGAGGGCGGGGAGCTGCTCCTGATCACCGCGATGAAGCTGGACGCGGAGGATCCGCAGGAGATGGGCCGGTACGTACGGCGCCTCGCCGCGGCCGGGGTCGTCGGCATCGGCTTCGCCGTCGGCGTGAACTACGAGGCGGTCCCGGAGGCGCTGGTCGAGGCCGCGCGGGCCGAGGACCTGCCCCTGCTGGAGGTGCCGCGCAGGACCCCGTTCCTCGCGATCAGCAAGGCCGTCTCCGCGGCGCTCGCCGCGGACCAGTACCGCGCGGTGACCGCCGGCTTCGAGGCCCAGCGGGAGCTGACGCGGGCCGCGCTGTCCGCCGACGGCCCCGCCGAGCTGCTGGCGAGGCTGGCGGCGCACGTGCACGGCTGGGCCGCCCTGTACGACACCTCGGGCGCGGTGGTCGCAGCCGCCCCGGAGTGGGCCGCGCGGCGCGCCGCGCGGCTGACCCCCGACGTGGAGCGGCTGCGGGAGCGGCCGGCGCCCGCGAGCGCGGTGGTGGGCGGCTCGGAGGACCGGGTCGAGCTCCAGTCGCTGGGGACGGGGCGGCGGGCCCGCGGTGCGCTCGCCGTCGGCACGGGGGCCCCGCTGGGCACGGCCGAGCGGTACGCCGTGCACTCGGCGGTGGCGCTGCTGACCCTGACCACCGAGCGGTCGAGGTCGCTGCACGACGCCGAGTCCCGGCTGGGGGCGGCCGTGCTGCGGATGCTGCTGGACGGGGAGGCCGAACATGCGCGTGCGGTGGCCGGGGACCTGTACGGGGCGCTGCTGGAGGCGCCGTTCCGGCTGATCGTGGCGGAGCCGGCGCTGCCGGGGACCGCGCAGCCGGAGGGGCTGGCGCTGCTGGCCGATGCGGTGGAGTCGGCGGCAGCCCGTGCGGGGGAGGCGCTGCTGGTGGTGCCGGAGCCGGGGCGGCTGGTGGTGCTGGCTGCCGACGGGGGCTCGGCGGTGCAGGCCTGCGCGGAGCACGCCGAGGCGCTGGAGTCGCGGCGCGGCCGGGAGGCCACGGGTCCGGAGCCGGACGAGCTGGTGGTCGGCCTGTCCGCCCCGACGGTGCCTTCGGGGGTGGCGGCGGCCTTCAAACAGGCCGACCAGACGCTGGCCGTGGCCCGGCGGCGGGGGCGGCCGATGGTGGAGCACGAGGACCTCGCGGCGGGGTCGGTACTCCCGCTGCTGGCGGACGAGGCCGTACGGGCCTTCGCGGACGGCACCCTGCGGGCGCTGCGCGAGCACGACGAGAAGGGGCGCGGCGACCTGGTGGCCTCGCTGCAGGCGTGGCTCTCGCGGCACGGGCAGTGGGACGCGGCGGCCGCCGACCTCGGCGTGCACCGGCACACGCTGCGCTACCGGATGCGCCGGGTCGAGGAGATCCTCGGCCGCTCCCTCGACGACCCGGACGTCCGCATGGAGCTCTGGCTCGCCCTCAAGGCCACCTCACCTGCGGCGTAGCCGCGGTAGTCGGCGGGCCGCGCAGCGGTACTCCGCACGGCGACAGTGACAAAGCGGCGTGGCCGAACCTCCGCATGCTCCACCCCGGATAAACGCCGAATCCCGGGCGGAGTCCTACGGTGGAGGAGACAAGGACCCGCACACATCCGAAGGGCCGGGATTCGCATGACTTCCACCCACGCCTTCTGGCTCGCCGGCCGCCAGGCCACCGGCGAGGCCAGCTTCGACGTCCACTCCCCGTGGGACGGCCGACTGGTCGGCAGCGTCAGCGTGCCCACCGACGCCCAGGTCGAAGAGGCCGTGGCCGCGGCGTACGCCGTGACGGCCGAGTTCTCCGCTGCTCCCGCCCATGTCCGTGCCGCCGCCCTGGACCACGTGTCCAAGCGGCTCGTCGAGCGCACCGAGGAGATCGCCCAGCTGATCTCCGCCGAGAACGGCAAGCCCATCAAGTGGGCCCGCGGTGAGGTCGGCCGTGCGGTGTCCGTGTTCCGCTTCGCCGCCGAAGAGGCCCGCCGCTTCAACGGCGGAGAGGCCCAGCGCCTCGACACCGACGCCGGTGGCGTCGGCCGTCTCGCCCTGACCCGCCGCTTCGTCAAGGGCCCGGTCCTCGGCATCGCGCCGTTCAACTTCCCGCTGAACCTGTGCGCCCACAAGGTGGCCCCGGCCATCGCCGTCGGCGCGCCGATCATCCTGAAGCCGGCTCCGGCCACCCCGCTCTCCGGCCTGATCCTGGGTGAGCTGCTCGCCGAGACCGACCTCCCGGCCGGTTCCTGGTCGGTCCTGCCGGTCGCCAACGACAAGATGCCGGCCCTGGTGAAGGACGAGCGCCTGCCCGTCATCTCCTTCACCGGCTCCGACAAGGTCGGCTACGCCATCCAGCAGTCGGTGCCCCACAAGCACTGCACCCTGGAGCTCGGCGGCAACGCCGCCGCCGTGGTCCTGGACGACTGGTCCTCCGAGGCCGACCTCGACTGGGCCGCGACCCGCATCGCGACCTTCTCGAACTACCAGGCCGGCCAGTCCTGCATCTCCGTGCAGCGCGTGATCGCCGACGCCTCCGTCTACGACCGCCTCGTCGAGAAGGTCGTCGCGAAGGTCCAGGCCCAGGTCACCGGCGACCCGTCCGACTCCGCCACCGACGTCGGCCCCCTGGTCTCCGAGGACGCCGCCAAGCGGGTCGAGGCCTGGGTCGACGAGGCCATCTCCGCCGGAGCCAAGCTGCTCACCGGTGGCAAGCGCGAGGGCGCCTCGTACGAGCCGACCGTCATCGCCGAGCTGCCCGCCGACACCACCCTCGCCGTCGAGGAGGTCTTCGGGCCGGTGCTGACGCTCACGAAGGTCGAGAACACCGACGAGGCCTTCGCCGCCGTCAACGACTCGAAGTTCGGCCTGCAGACCGGCGTCTTCACCCGGAACATCCAGACCGCGTTCCGCGCCCACCGCGAGCTCGAGGTCGGCGGTGTGATCGTCGGCGACGCGCCGTCCTACCGCGCCGACCAGATGCCCTACGGCGGCGTCAAGCAGTCCGGTGTGGGCCGCGAGGGTGTCCGCTATGCGATGGACGACTACACGTACGAGCGAGTCCTGGTCCTGACCGGCCTCGACATCTGATTCTCGTACGGCCAAAAAGCCGACGGCCGGAGCCTACTGTGCGGGGGCTCCGGCCGTCCCCCTTTTCCCGCGGGCCCGGATTGGGTACGACTCACAGGTAGCACCGGCCAGTAGGCCGGTACCACCGACTCCGGCGGCGAGGTGAGCCCCCTCATGTCCGCAACACAGCCCGCACAGCCCAAGGTGACCGAGCGCGAGGCACGGCAGGTCGCGGAAGCGGCCCGGGAACAGGACTGGCGCAAGCCCAGCTTCGCCAAGGAACTCTTCCTGGGGCACTTCCGGCTCGACCTGATCCACCCGCACCCGATGCCCGCGGACGAGGACGTCCGGCGCGGCGAGGCCTTCCTGGCCCGGCTGCGGGCGTTCTGCGAGACCGAGCTCGAAAACGGTCTGGCCGCGCGCATCGAACGCGAGGCGAAGATCCCCGACGAGACCGTGCGCGGGCTCAAGGAGCTCGGCGCCCTCGGCATGAAGATCGACCCCAAGTACGGGGGCCTGGGCCTCACCCAGGTGTACTACAACAGGGCGCTGGCCCTCGTCGGCTCGGTCAGCCCCGCCATCGGGGCCCTGCTCTCCGCGCACCAGTCGATCGGCGTCCCGCAGCCGCTGAAGATGTTCGGCACGCAGGAGCAGAAGGAAACCTTCCTGCCGCGCTGCGCGACCACCGCCATCAGCGCCTTCCTGCTCACGGAGCCGGACGTCGGCTCCGACCCGGCGCGGCTGGCCACCACCGCCGTCCCCGACGGGGAGGACGCGTACGTCCTCGACGGGGTGAAGCTCTGGACCACCAACGGGGTCGTCGCGGACCTGCTGGTGGTGATGGCCCGGGTGCCGAAGTCGGAGAACCACCGGGGCGGGATCACCGCCTTCGTCGTCGAGGCCGATTCGCCCGGGATCACCGTCGAACACCGCAACGCCTTCATGGGCCTGCGCGGCCTGGAGAACGGCCTCACCCGCTTCCACCGGGTCAGGGTGCCCGCCTCGCAGCGCATCGGCGCCGAGGGCGCCGGTCTCAAGATCGCGCTGACCACCCTGAACACCGGCCGGCTGTCCCTGCCCGCCATGTGCGTCGGCGCCGGGAAGTGGTGCCTGAAGATCGCCCGCGAATGGTCCGGCGTACGCGAGCAGTGGGGCCGCCCGGTCGCCCGGCACGAGGCCGTCGGCGCCAAGATCTCCTTCATCGCCGCCACCACCTTCGCCCTCGAAGCGGTCGTCGACCTGGCCTCCCAGATGGCCGACGAGGACCGCAACGACATCCGCATCGAGGCCGCCCTCGCCAAGCTCTACGGCAGCGAGATGGCCTGCCTGATGGCCGACGAGCTCGTCCAGATCCGGGGCGGGCGCGGCTTCGAGACCGCCGAGTCGCTGGCGGCCCGCGGCGAGCGTGCCGTCCCCGCCGAGCAGATGCTGCGCGACCTGCGCATCAACCGGATCTTCGAGGGCTCCACCGAGATCATGCACCTGCTGATCGCCCGCGAGGCCGTCGACGCCCACCTGTCCGTCGCCGGCGACCTCATCGACCCCGAGAAGGCGCTCGGCGACAAGGCCAAGGCCGGAGCCCGCGCGGCCGGGTTCTACGCCCGCTGGCTGCCCAAGCTCGCCACCGGGCCGGGCCAGGTCCCCGGCGCGTACCGCGCGTTCCACCCGGGCGGTCACCCCGACCTCTCGGTCCATCTGCGCTACGTCGAGCGCAGCGCCCGCAAACTCGCCCGGTCCACGTTCTACGCCATGTCCCGCTGGCAGGGCCGCATGGAGACCAAGCAGGGCTTCCTCGGCCGGATCGTCGACATCGGCGCCGAGCTCTTCGCGATGAGCGCCGCCTGTGTGCGCGCCGAGCACCTGCGCGCCTCCGGGGACCACGGCCGCGAGGCCTACCAGCTGGCCGACGCCTTCTGCCGGCAGTCCCGGATCCGCGTCGAGGAGCTCTTCGGCCGGCTCTGGTCCAACACCGACGACCTGGACCGCAAGGTCGTCGCCGGGGTGCTCTCCGGCACCTACACCTGGCTCGAGGAGGGCGTGCTCGACCCGTCCGGCGACGGGCCCTGGATCGCCGACGCCGCCCCCGGCCCGTCGACTCAGAAAAACGTGCACCGCCCCATCCGCTGACCTGCGATCATCGATATCAGTCGGAAGGATGTACGGGTACGGGTACGCGTACGGGCACGAAGGCAGGGCGGACAGCGATGTCGACGGCCGTGGAAGACCGCAACAGCCGGCGGCTGGCCTGGTGCGTGGCGCACGTCCTGCGCCACGCACCGGACCGCATCGCCTTCGACCTCCTCGGCCGGCTCGACCGGCCGACCCGCAAGTACCTGTGCCGCGACGAGTGGCTCCCCGCCTCGGCCGTCACCCTGCTGCTGCGCCACGGGTCCGAGGCGGACCGCCGGTTCATCGCCCGCAACCCCCGCGTCGTCGGGCGGCCGCTGCCCGGCCTGCCCGGACCCGAACGGTACGCGCGGCGCCGGACCCCGCCCGAGCTGCTGCCCGTCCTGCGCGCCGAGCTCGGCCGGGACCCCGCGGACGGCGCCCTGACCACCGGCGAGCTGGTCGGCCTGCTGCGTCTGCACGGCACGCGCCGCCCCCGGACCGCCCTCGACGTCCTGCGGCTCCCGTACGAACTCGACCCGCAGGAGCTGAGCGCCGAGCACGCCCGGCAGCCGCTGCCGACCGGATCCGCCGAGGCCCTGCTGCTCGTCGCCGACCTGCCCGCGGAGACCGCCCGGGCGCTGCTCGCCGTTCCCGCCGCCGACGAGGACGGGCGCTCCTGGCACCGGCCCGCCGTCCGCGCCGTCCGCATGGGCCGGCTCACCCACGAGGAGCTCGTCGCCTGCGTCGCCCCCGCCCGCCGCACGCTGCTCCTGGGCCGGCTCCCCGCGTACCCGGCCCTGCGCTGGACCCTGCCCGAACAGGCCGGCATGCAGACGGCCGTCACCCGGGCCCTGGCCCCGCTGAAGGACGACCCCCGCCTGTGGTCCGAGCTGCTGCGGCACGCCCCCGGTTTCCCCGGGCCGCTGCCGGACCTGGTGGCCGCCGTGGCCGCGGGAAGCCTGCCCGGACCGGCGGGCCCGGTTGCCCCGCTCGCCGCCGGCGCCCCGGCGGAGCCCGGCGAGGACCTCGTCCGGGCCGTGCGCCACCTGGCGCCCACGGCCGCCGAGCCGGAGACCGGGGGAGTGGAGCGGGAGCTCGCCCTGGCCAGCCTCGCCGTTCCGATGGAGACCGTCCAGGAGGACATCCGCTGGGTACGGGACTGCCTGGACCGGGGCCTGCTCACCGGCGCCGACGTGGTCCGGCACAAGCTGCCGGCCTGCTGGGCCCTGGACGAGGACCACTGGCTCGGCGACGTGGACCACCCCGACCGGCACGACCGGCCGGGCGCCGTGCTCGCCGCCCGCGCCGAGGCGGACCGGCTGTTCACCCTGGCCCTCGGCGAGGACCCGGAGGCCTGGTGGCGGGTGGCCCGTACCCTCCCCGACTTCGCCGGAACGCTGCCGCACCTGCTCCTGCGCGTCACCGACGGGGACTCCGTGTCCGACCGCTCCTGAGTTGCGGCAACAATGGGGGCATGAGCGACCGCCCAGCCCCCCTCGCCGATCCGCACCTCCTCTTCGACCCCGCGGCCGGCCGGCGGGACATCGTCATCCTCGGGTCCACCGGGTCCATCGGGACCCAGGCCATCGACCTCGCCCTGCGCAACCCGGACCGGTTCCGGGTGACCGCGCTGTCCGCCGCCGGCGGGCGCGTCGGGCTGCTGGCCGAGCAGGCCCGCCGGCTGCGGGTGAACACCGTGGCCGTCGCCCGCGAGGACGCCGTACCGGCCCTGAAGGAGGCGCTGAACGCCCAGTACGGCGCCTCCGAGCCGCTGCCCGAGATCCTGGCCGGGCCCGACGCGGCGACCGAGCTCGCCGCCTCCGAGTGCCACACCGTCCTCAACGGCATCACCGGTTCCATCGGTCTCGCGCCCACCCTCGCCGCGCTGCGGGCGGGCCGCACCCTGGCCCTGGCCAACAAGGAGTCGCTGATCGTCGGCGGCCCGCTGGTCAAGGCCCTCGCGAAGCCCGGCCAGATCATCCCGGTCGACTCCGAGCACGCGGCCCTCTTCCAGGCCCTCGCCGCCGGCACCCGGGCGGACGTGCGCAAGCTCGTGGTCACCGCCTCCGGCGGGCCCTTCCGCGGCCGCACCCGCGCCGAGCTGGCCGGCGTCACCGTCGAGGACGCCCTCGCGCATCCCACCTGGGCCATGGGCCCGGTGATCACCATCAACTCGGCGACCCTGGTCAACAAGGGGCTGGAGGTCATCGAGGCGCACCTGCTCTACGACATCCCGTTCGACCGCATCGAGGTCGTGGTCCATCCGCAGTCGTACGTCCACTCGATGGTGGAGTTCTCCGACGGCTCCACGCTCGCCCAGGCCACCCCGCCGGACATGCGCGGACCCATCGCGATCGGCCTCGGCTGGCCGCAGCGCGTCCCGGACGCGGCCCCCGCCTTCGACTGGACCAAGGCGTCGGCCTGGGAGTTCTTCCCGCTGGACACCGAGGCCTTCCCGTCGGTGGGACTGGCCCGGCACGTGGGCACCCTGGGCTCCACCGCCCCCGCCGTGTTCAATGCGGCGAACGAGGAGTGCGTGGAGGCGTTCCTGGCCGGTCGGCTGCCGTTCACAGCAATCATGGATACGGTCTCTGCCGTGGTCGATGAGCACGGGACGCCGGATGCGGGAACTTCTCTCACCGTCCGGGACGTCCTCGAAGCGGAGACCTGGGCCAGGGCCCGGGCACAGGAGATGGCGGCCAGGGCCGCCGTGGAGGCGCGCGCATGACAGCACTCATGACGGTGCTCGGAATACTCATCTTCGTATTCGGGCTGCTCGTCTCCATCGCGTGGCACGAGCTCGGCCACCTCTCCACGGCCAAGCTCTTCGGCATCCGCGTGCCCCAGTACATGGTCGGCTTCGGCCCGACCATCTGGTCGCGGCACAAGGGCGAGACCGAGTACGGCATCAAGGCCATCCCGATGGGCGGCTACATCCGCATGATCGGGATGTTCCCGCCCGGTGAGGACGGCAGGGTGACCGCGCGGTCGACCTCGCCGTTCCGCTCGATGATCGAGGACGCCCGCTCGGCGGCGTACGAGGAGCTCCAGCCCGGCGACGAGTCGCGGCTGTTCTACACGCGCAGGCCGTGGAAGCGCGTGATCGTGATGTTCGCGGGCCCCTTCATGAACCTGGTGCTGGCGCTGGCGATCTTCTTCGGCGTCTGGATGAGCTTCGGGATCAACCAGACGACCACCCAGGTCGCGAGCGTCTCGCCGTGCGTCATCCAGCAGAGCGAGAAGCGCGAGGTCTGCAAGGCCGGCGACCCGGTCGCCCCGGCCAAGGCCGCCGGCCTGCTGGCAGGCGACCGGATCGTGGCGTTCAACGGCCACAAGGTGGCCGACTGGGCCGCCCTGCAGAAGCAGATCCGCGACACCGTCGGCCCCGCCACCGTGACAGTCGTCCGGGACGGGAAGCAGCAGTCCCTCCCGGTCAACCTGATCGAGAACAAGGTCGCCATGACGGACGGCCACGGCGGGTACGTCAAGGGCCGGTACGTGACGGCCGGCTGGCTCGGCTTCAGCCCCAAGAGCGAGATCGCCCCGCTGTCCTTCGGCCAGTCCGTGGACCACATGGGCGAGGTCGTCGACAACAGCGTCCAGGGGCTGTTCAAGCTCCCCGCCAAGATCCCGGCGCTGTGGAACGCGGCCTTCAGCGGAGCCGAGCGCGAGCCCGACTCCCCGATGGGCATCGTCGGCGCGGCCCGGATCAGCGGTGAGATCGCCACCCTGGACATCCCGGCCGAGCAGCGGCTGGTGTTCTTCCTCCAGCTCGTCGGGTTCTTCAACCTCTCCCTGTTCCTGTTCAACATGCTCCCGCTGCTGCCGCTCGACGGCGGGCACATCGCGGGCGCCCTGTGGGAGTCGGTCCGGCGCAATGTGGCCCGGGTCTTCCGGCGCCCCGACCCCGGCCCGTTCGACGTGGCGAAGCTGATGCCCGCCGCGTACGTGGTGGCCGGCGTGTTCGTCTGCTTCACGCTGCTCGTGCTCGTGGCCGACGTGGTGAACCCCATCAAGATCACCTAGTACGTCCGCATGTGCGCACGACGTAGGGAGCCGGGCACGCTTCGTGCCCGGCTCCCTACGTTCGGGTGTTCCGGGCCCTCGGATGCGTGGGCCGCTCCGTGGTTGGCGTAATCTCGAAGCCTGGAGCCCGCCGATCTCGGGACCTTGATCCACACCTTGGGGTTGCACAGCAGATGACTGCCATCTCTCTCGGAATGCCGGCCGTGCCGACGAAGCTTGCCGACCGCAGGGTCAGCCGCAAGATCCAGGTCGGTTCGGTGGCCGTCGGTGGCGACGCACCCGTTTCGGTGCAGTCGATGACCACCACCCGTACCTCCGACATCGGCGCCACCCTCCAGCAGATCGCCGAGCTGACCGCCTCCGGCTGCGAGATCGTCCGCGTGGCCTGCCCGACCCAGGACGACGCCGACGCCCTCGCCGTCATCGCGAAGAAGTCGCAGATCCCGGTCATCGCCGACATCCACTTCCAGCCCAAGTACGTGTTCGCCGCGATCGACGCCGGCTGCGCCGCCGTCCGCGTGAACCCGGGCAACATCAAGCAGTTCGACGACAAGGTCAAGGAGATCGCGAAGGCCGCCAACGACGCGCGCACTCCGATCCGCATCGGCGTCAACGCGGGCTCCCTCGACGCCCGGCTGCTCAAGAAGTACGGCAAGGCCACCCCCGAGGCGCTCGTCGAGTCCGCGCTGTGGGAGGCCTCCCTCTTCGAGGAGCACGGCTTCAGCGACATCAAGATCTCGGTCAAGCACAACGACCCGGTCGTCATGGTCAACGCCTACCGCCAGCTCGCCGCCCAGTGCACGTACCCGCTGCACCTCGGCGTCACCGAAGCCGGCCCCGCCTTCCAGGGCACCATCAAGTCCGCCGTCGCCTTCGGCGCGCTCCTCTCCGAGGGCATCGGCGACACCATCCGCGTCTCCCTCTCGGCCCCGCCGGTCGAGGAGGTCAAGGTCGGCATCCAGATCCTGGAGTCGCTGAACCTCAAGCCGCGCCGGCTGGAGATCGTCTCCTGCCCGTCCTGCGGCCGCGCCCAGGTGGACGTCTACAAGCTGGCCGAGGAGGTCACGGCGGGCCTGGAGGGCATGGAGGTCCCGCTGCGCGTCGCGGTCATGGGCTGCGTCGTGAACGGCCCGGGCGAGGCCCGCGAGGCCGACCTCGGTGTCGCCTCCGGCAACGGCAAGGGCCAGATCTTCGTGAAGGGCGAGGTCATCAAGACCGTCCCCGAGTCGAAGATCGTGGAAACCCTCATCGAAGAGGCGATGAAGATCGCCGAGCAGATGGAGAAGGACGGCGTGACGTCCGGCGAGCCCAGCGTCGCCATCGGCGTCTGAGCACCGGGCGCCCCGGCGCCCCGCAGCATCGGCCCCGGCCCCGTTCCCGCAGCTCGCGGGCGGGGTCGGGGTTTTTTCGTGACCTGTGGGACCAGGCATCCTCCGGTGGCGGCGGGTACAGTTCGGAGATCAGCAGACTTGTATGGTGAGGCCCCAGTGTTGACGCAGACCACCACCCGGGTCCTTGAGCCCAGTGATCTCGACGCCGCCCTCGAAGTCCTCGGACGCGAGCCGGTCGAGAACGCCTTCGTCACCTCCAGGGTCCAGGTCGCCGGACTCGACCCCTGGCGCCTGGGCGGCGAGATGTGGGGCTACTACGCCGACGGGGAACTGCGCTCCCTCTGCTACGCGGGCGCCAACCTGGTCCCCGTCTGCGCCGACTCCGACGCCGTCCGCGCCTTCGCAGACCGGGCCCGCCGCACCGGCCGCCGCTGCTCCTCCATCGTCGGCCCCGCGGACGCCACCCGGCTGCTGTGGCGGCTCCTGGAGCCCAGCTGGGGACCCGCCCGCGACGTCCGCTCCCACCAGCCGCTGATGGTCACCGAGCAGGCGTCCGCCGAGGTGCGCCCCGACCCGCTCGTCCGCCGGATCCGCAAGGACGAGATGGACCTGATCATGCCCGCCTGCGTGTCCATGTTCACCGAGGAGGTCGGCGTCTCGCCGCTGGCGGGCGACGGCGGGCTGCTCTACCAGGCCCGCGTCGCCGAACTGGTCGGCACCGGCCGCTCCTTCGCCCGCATAGAGGGCGGCAAGGTCGTCTTCAAGGCGGAGATCGGCGCCGCGACCGCCAGGGCCTGCCAGATCCAGGGCGTGTGGGTGGCTCCCGAGTTCCGTGGTCGCGGGCACTCCGAGAGCGGGATGGCCGCCGTCGTCGACTTCGCGCTGCGCGATGTCGCACCCGTGGTCAGCCTGTACGTCAACGACTTCAACACCGCGGCGCGGGCGGCGTACCGGCGGGTGGGGTTCCGTGAGGTCGGCGCGTTCATGAGCGTCCTCTTCTAGCGCACGGTTCGGCGCCCGCTTCCGGCAGCCGGTGGCCGGAAACGCGGCCCCCGGAGGCATACCGGCAGGCCGGGACCGCCCAGTAAGGTCGGCCGCATGCTGCCTACCCCCGAGGGCGACGGCCCCGCCCGGCCCGCCGGACTCCGCATCGGTCCCCTCGACCTCGCCGACCGCGTGGACGAGGCCCTGCGCGTGCAGGCCGTGGCCTTCGGGCTCAGCGAGGAGGAGGTCGGCATCCGGCGCTACATCGTGCAGCGCCACATGACCTGCCGCGGAGCCCGCGCGCTCGGCGCGTTCACCGAGGACGGGGCGCTCGCCGGGTTCGTGTACGGGATGCCGAACGACCGGGCGTACTGGTGGTCCTCGGTCGTCGAGCCGTATCTGCGGGCCGAGGGGCACGAGGGCTGGCTCGACGGCTCCTTCGTGATCACCGAGCTGCACGTCCACCCCGGCTTCCAGGGCCACGGCGTCGGCCGCACCCTCATCACCCGGATCACCGACACCGCCGAGGAACCCCGCTCCATCCTCTCCGCCGTCGACACCGAGAGCCCGGCCCGCGGGCTCTACCGGGCCCTCGGCTACACGGACCTGGCCCGCCAGGTGCACTTCCCGAGTGCGAGCCTGCCGTACGCCGTGATGGGAGCCCCGCTGCCGCTGCGCCGGCCCTGAGGCGGCGCCCGCGAATTGGTTTCCGGCGTCCGGGCGGCCCCCGGTAGCCTCGCGACATGTCTACGCAACACGTGCAGCGCATGTCCCGCCTCATGGCCAAGACCCTCCGCGAGGACCCGGCCGACGCGGAGACCCTCAGCCACCGGCTCCTCGTCCGCGCCGGGTACGTCCGCCGCAGCTCCGCGGGCGTGTGGACCTGGCTGCCGCTCGGCAAGAAGGTCCTCGACAACGTCTCGCGCATCGTCCGCGAGGAGATGGACGCGATCGGGGCGCAGGAGGTGCTGCTCCCGGCGCTGCTGCCGAAGGAGCCGTACGAGGTCAGCGGGCGCTGGTCGGAGTACGGGGACCTGCTCTTCCGGCTCAAGGACCGCAAGGGCGCGGACTACCTGCTCGGCCCCACCCACGAGGAGATCTTCACCCTGGTGGTGAAGGACCAGTGCACGTCCTACAAGGACCTGCCGGTCATGCTCTACCAGATCCAGACCAAGTACCGGGACGAGGCCCGGCCGCGGTCCGGCGTGCTGCGGGGCCGCGAGTTCCAGATGAAGGACTCGTACTCCTTCGACGTGAGCGACGAGGGCCTCGCGGAGTCGTACGCCCTTCATCGGGCCGCGTACCAGCGGATCTTCGAGCGCCTCGGCCTCGACCACCGCATCGTGTCCGCGGTGTCGGGTGCGATGGGCGGCTCGGCGTCGGAGGAGTTCCTGGCGCCCGCCCCGGCGGGCGAGGACACCTTCGTGGACTGCCCGTCGTGCGACTACGCGGCGAACACGGAGGCGGTGACCTTCGCGCTGACCCCGGTGGACGCCGAGCACCCCGCGATCGAGGAAGTGGACACCCCCGACACCCCGACGATCGAGACGCTGGCGGCGCACCTGGGCGTGCCCGCGTCGGCGACGCTGAAGAACCTCCTGGTGAAGGTCGACGGCGAGATCGTGGCCGTGGGCGTACCCGGTGACCGGGAGGTCGACCTCGGCAAGCTCGGCGAGCATCTGGCGCCCGCCGTCGTGGAGTTGGTGACGGCCGAGGACTTCGTCGACCGCCCGGACCTGGTACGCGGCTACGTGGGCCCGCAGGGGCTCGACAAGGTCCGCTACCTGGCCGACCCCCGCGTCGCGCCCGGCACTTCGTGGGTGACGGGCGCCAACCGCGAGGACACGCACGCCCGTCACGTGGTCTGCGGGCGGGACTTCGAGGTGGACCAGTACCTCGACGTGGTCGTCGTCGAGCCCGGCGACCCCTGCCCGCGCTGCGGAGCCGGTCTCCGGCTGGACCGCGCGATCGAGATCGGGCACATCTTCCAGCTGGGCCGCAAGTACGCGGACGCGTTCGGGCTGGACGTGCTGGGCCGGGAGGGCAAGCCGGTGCGGGTCACGATGGGCTCGTACGGCATCGGCGTCTCGCGGGCGGTGGCCGCGCTGGCCGAGCAGACCGCCGACGAGCGCGGCCTGGCCTGGCCCGCGGCGGTGGCCCCGGCGGACGTCCACGTGGTGGCGGCGGGCAAGGCGGTCCCGCTGGCGCTGGCGGAGGAGGCGGCCACCGCTCTGGCCGCCGCGGGCCTGCGGGTCCTGCTGGACGACCGGCCGGGCCTGTCCCCGGGTGTGAAGCTCACGGACGCGGAGCTGATCGGGGTTCCGTGGATCCTGGTGGCGGGCCGCCGGTCCGCCGACGCGGTCGTCGAACTCCAGCACCGCGCCACGGGCCATCGTGAGGAACTCCCCCTGGCAGAAGCCCTCGCCCGCCTGACGTGACCCCGGGCACGGCCCCGCTGCGAAGCTAGCCGGCCGCAGGCTCGTCGGGGGCGGGGCCCGGCTGGACGGAGTCCCGGGAGGGCCCGTCCGCAGCGGGATCCGGCGAGCCGTCCACGGTCGGCCCGGGGCCCGGCGATCCGTCCGGCGACGCGGGCCCGGGGCCCGGCGAGCCGTCCAGTGCCGGGCCGGGGTCCGGCCGGGTGACCGGGTTCGGCTGCTCCGGCGTCGGTGCGGCCCCGCCCGGTGTCGGGGCGGCCCGCTCCAGGAAGCGCAGGAGCTCCACCGGGAACGGCAGCACCAGGGTGGAGTTCTTCTCCGCGGCCACCGCCACCACCGTCTGCAGCAGCCGCAACTGCAGCGCCGCCGGCTGCTCCGACATCACCGCCGCCGCCTCGGCCAGCTTCTTCGAAGCCTGCAGCTCCGCATCTGCGTTGATGACCCGAGCCCGGCGCTCGCGGTCCGCCTCCGCCTGGCGTGCCATGGAGCGCTTCATCGTCTCCGGCAGCGAGACGTCCTTGATCTCGACCCGGTCGATCTGCACGCCCCACCCCACCGCCGGACTGTCGATCATCAGCTCCAGGCCCTGGTTCAGCTGCTCCCGGTTGGACAGCAGATCGTCCAGGTCCGACTTGCCGATGATCGAGCGCAGCGAGGTCTGCGCCATCTGCGAGACCGCGAAGCGGTAGTCCTCCACCTCGATGATCGCGTTCGCCGGGTCCACGACCTTGAAGTACACGACCGCGTCCACCCGGACCGTGACGTTGTCCCGCGTGATCCCCTCCTGCGCGGGCACCGGCATCGTCACGATCTGCATGTTCACCTTGCGCAGGCGGTCGACGAACGGGAGGACCATGGTGAAGCCCGGCCCGCGGATCCCCTCCCGCAGGCGACCGAAGCGGAAGACCACGCCCCGCTCGTACTGCCGTACCACCCGTGCGGCCACGCCCGAGTACACCGCGACTCCCGCGGCTGCCGCGATTGCCGCTGTCAGCAGTTCCTGGACCATGACGGCCTCCTGCGGGGCATCCACCCGTATCTACGGTATGCCCTACAGCCAGGCCGCGAACTCCAGAAGCAGCTCCGCGTCCCGGCGCCGCCCGGCGGCCAGCGCCCTATTCCCGGATTCCACCGCGCGGAACAGAGTCCAGCCCCGCAGCCGCTCCCGGTCCAGCTCCAGGGAGTCGGCCAGCTTGTTCACCCGGCGCCGGGCGCCCGCCGCCCCCGCCGAGGACGCGACCTGGTCCTCCAGCCGGTCCCGGACCAGCCGGGCCAGGTCGTACGCACGGTCCCCGATCAGCGGGTCCGGGCCCACCGCCAGCCACGGCGCCCGCTCGCCCGCCAGCACCTTGCCCTGCCGGAAGTTCCCGTGCAGCAGCAGCTCTTCGCCGGGCTGGGCCGTCAGCTCGTCGCGGATCGCGAGCGCCGCTGAGGCCAGCGCCTCGGCCTCCGGCGGGGCCTTGCGCAGCGCCTCCGCCTGCTGCGCGGTGCGCTCCGCCACCGTCTCGAACGGGTGTCCGACCGGCGGGGTCACCCACAGCCTGCGGAGCGTCCCGCAGGCCTCCAGCAGGGCCTTCGCCTCCGGCAGCGACCGCAGCGACACCTCCGGGTGGAGCCGCTCCAGCAGCAGCGCCCCGTCCTCCTCGTGGTGCCGGGTGTCCAGGATCCGTACGGCCCCGAACCCGCCCCAGTGCGCCAGCGCGGCCAGCTCCCGGTCGGGCCGCGCGTACGGGGGAGCCAGCTTCAGCGCGGCCGGGGTCCCGTCGGCGTAGTGCACGAGGACGACCAGACTGCTCCGGCCGCCCGGGGCCTGCACCCGCTGGGCCTGAACCCCCCGCCGGTCCAGCGCCTCCTGCGCGAGCCGGGGCAACTGCCCCAGCCAGTCCGCGTTCTGCGCCGAATCCGGCGTCTCGCCGAGCGCCCGTACAAGCCGCTGCGGCGGTTCGAAAGCCATGCGTGCGTGATCCCTTTCAGCTGGTCCGGGCTCGTTCTCCACGTTCCGTGAGCCCAGGGAAGGCTACGCCGACACCGCGCCAGCGTGCCGCGCGCACGGCCGCGGCGCTCAGCGCGTCGGCCGCCTCGCGGCGCAGCCGGCCGTCCGCAGCCCGCACCAGATCGGAGTACGCGCCCGCCACCCGGTCCTCGATCTCGGCGGCCAGCCGCTCGGCGTCGGCCGGGGTGCGCACCTCGAAGGGCAGCGCGTACGCCGCCTCCGCGGGCCGGGGCGAACCGCCCATCTCGCGCACCGTCCGGGCGAGCACGTCCCGGCGGGAGAGGTGACCGCCGTACGCCTCGCGGGCTTCGGCCGCGCGGGCGGACGAGGCCCGGGCGCCGACGACCCCGTAGCCGTACGCGGCCGCGTGCTCGGCGGCGAGCGCCGACTGCGCGGCCTCCAGGGCGCGGTTCGCGGGGGAGGGTTCGGGCTTCACGGCTTGTCTCCCTGGGGCGAGGTCAGCAGGTATGCGTGTACTGCGCCGCACGCGGCCACCGAGGCCAGCAGCCGGGCCAGCTCCCCGGGCGCCCCGGCGAGGGCGATGGTCCGGGCCTCGGCCAGGCTGCGCTCGGCGTCCGCGAGGGCGGTCAGGGCCTCTTCGGGCTTCGGCGGCACGGGCTCGCCGCTCACCGCGGGAGCGCCGGCCGGCGCGGACGCGGCGGGGGAGGAGGGCGAGGCGGAGCGCGGGGGCTTGCCGGTCGCGGCGTCGGCGGAGGCCAGCGCCCCGGTGTGCGCGGCGACCGCGGCCCGCAGCGGCGCGAGGCGCTCGGCCAGGGCCGGATGGGCGACCGCGGTGGCGTCGTACCGTTCCAGCAGCCGCCCGCTGTCCCGAACGGCCTTCTCGCGCATCCGCCGTTCGAGTGGAACCCCGGTGCCGGTGTCGGACGAGCCGTCGTCGTCGGAGCACCCGGTGAGCAGCGCGGCGCCGGCCGCACCGGCGGCACCGGCGAGCAGGCTCCTGCGAGAGAGCCGCGAAGGCAGAGTCCAGGGCACGGCGACGTCCTCGAGGGTGGTGGCGGGGCAGGGTGTGATCACCGTACCCGGGGCCCTGTCTCCACGGAGGACGGCAACACCCTCCGCGACCGGATACCCTTTGACCTGACACGCGACGTAAACCACAACAGCACACGCGGCCGAGGAGTCACCCGGATGAGCACCACCCAGAGCGACAGGCTGCGCGGATTGCTGGAGCCGCTTGTCGCCGCCAAGGGCCTGGATCTCGAGGACATCGAGATGTCCAAGGCCGGCAAGCGCCGGATGCTGCGCATCATCGTGGACTCCGACGAGGGCGTGGAACTGGACGCGTGTGCCGAGCTGAGCCGCGAGGTCTCCGACAAGCTCGACGCAACCGATGTGATGGGCGAGGACGAGTACGTCCTCGAAGTGAGCTCGCCGGGCGCCGACCGCCCGCTGACCGAGCACCGTCACTACGTACGGGCGATCGGCCGCCTCGTGAAGTTCCAGCCGGTCGAGGGCGGGGAACTGATCGCCCGCATTCTCGACGTGGACGACGAGGGAATGGACCTCGAGGTTCCGGGTGTGAAGGGCCGCAAGGCGACCGCCCGGCGCATTGCT
Organism: Streptomyces sp. NPDC050448; assembly: GCF_040655295.1. Lineage (NCBI taxonomy): Bacteria > Bacillati > Actinomycetota > Actinomycetes > Kitasatosporales > Streptomycetaceae > Streptomyces > Streptomyces sp. NPDC050448. Next base: position 132,753 of record NZ_JBFAJR010000016.1, read on the forward strand.
TTCACCGACATCGCCAAGGCGCGGGTCGAGATCGAGTTCAACCGCAAGGACAAGAAGGAAGAGGAGGCGTAGCCGTGGACATCGACATGAGTGCCCTGCGGGGTCTGGTCCGGGAGAAGGAGATCTCCTTCGACCTGCTCGTCGAGGCGATCGAGTCGGCCCTCCTCATCGCGTACCACCGCACCGAGGGAAGCTTCCGGCGGGCGCGCGTGGAGCTGGACCGCACCAACGGCCACGTCGTCGTATGGGCGACGGAGGACCCGCGGGACCTGGAGGAGGGGCAGGAGGCCAAGGAGTTCGACGACACCCCGTCGGACTTCGGCCGGATCGCCGCGACGACCGCCAAGCAGGTGATTCTGCAGCGTCTGCGCGACGCCGAGGACGACCTGACCTTCGGCGAGTTCGCAGGCCGTGAGGGCGACGTCATCACCGGCGTCGTCCAGCAGGGCAAGGACCCCAAGAACGTCCTCGTCGACATCGGCAAGCTCGAGGCCATCCTGCCGGTGCAGGAGCAGGTCCCCGGCGAGGAGTACACGCACGGACTCCGCATCAAGGCGTACGTCGTACGGGTGGCGAAGGGTGTCCGCGGTCCCTCCGTGACCCTGTCGCGCACCCACCCCAACCTGGTGAAGAAGCTCTTCGCGCTGGAGGTCCCGGAGATCGCGGACGGCAGCGTCGAGATCTCGGCGATCGCCCGCGAGGCCGGCCACCGCACCAAGATCGCCGTACGGTCCACCCGCTCGGGCCTCAACCCCAAGGGCGCCTGCATCGGCCCGATGGGTGCCCGTGTGCGCAATGTCATGGCCGAGCTGCACGGCGAGAAGATCGACATCGTCGACTGGTCGGACGACCCGGCGGAGATGGTCGCGAACGCGCTGTCACCCGCCCGGGTGAGCAAGGTCGAGGTCGTCGACTGGGACTCGCGCTCCGCCCGGGTGACCGTGCCCGACTACCAGCTGTCGCTGGCCATCGGCAAGGAGGGCCAGAACGCCCGCCTCGCCGCCCGGCTCACCGGCTGGCGCATCGACATCCGTCCCGACACCGAGGCGTCCCCGGACGCCGACCGGGCCCGGGGCGGGGAATAAATCCGGTACCGGTCGGAGCTGTCCGGCCGGTAGACAGGATCAAGACAGCAGATCTCGACAACATCCGTTCGATTTTTCGCCCGAAGGGGTGAGGTCGGTGCGGGGAGGTAGACTTAGGCGTGTCTGGCCGGACGCAAGCCCGCGCATGCCCCGAACGAACCTGTGTGGGGTGTCGGGAGCGAGCGGCCAAGAGCGATCTGCTGCGCATCGTGGCGATCGGGGACGAATGCGTCCCCGATCCAAGCGGTACGCTGCCCGGCCGGGGCGCCTATGTGCACCCTGCCGTGGTCTGTCTGGACAAGGCGGTCCGTCGCAGAGCGTTCCCCCGGGCCCTTCGGTCCCCGGGAGCACTCGATACGACCGGACTGAGCAAAGCCGTGGCCGTCGTGGCCGAGGCGACACCGTAAGACGTAGTACGGCACGGATACCCCGTGCGGTCAGGTACCTCGCGAGTTGGAAGTAGGTCGAGATTGCGATGAGCACTCGATGAGTACGCGATGAGTACGCCCATGAAGTAGCGACGGTCCGGCGTAACCCGGACCTAAAAGGAGCGAAGTGGCTAAGGTCCGGGTATACGAACTCGCCAAGGAGTTCGGAGTTGAGAGCAAGGTCGTCATGGCCAAGCTCCAGGAACTCGGTGAGTTCGTCCGTTCGGCGTCCTCGACGATCGAGGCGCCGGTTGTACGCAAGTTGACTGACGCACTGCAGGGGCCCGGCGGCAGCGCCGGCAAGTCCGCTGCGAAGCCGGGTGCGCCCCGCAAGGCCGCGCCCGCCAAGCCCGGGGTTCCCACTCCGGGTGCTGTTGCACGTCCCGCTGCCCCGAAGCCCGGCGCCCCGGCCCCCAAGCCGGCCGCTGCCGAGGCTCCGGCTCCCAGCGCGTCCGCCCCGGTGACTCCGGCCGGCTCCGGCCCGCGTCCCGGCCCGAAGGCTCCGGCCGCCCCGAAGCCCGCTCCGGCGGCTCCCGTGGCGACCGAGTTCTCCGCGCCTCCGGCGGCCCCGGCCGCCCCGGCGCGCGCCGAGCGTCCCGCCGGTCCCGGCGCGACCCCCGGCCCGCGTCCGGCGCAGCAGCGTCCCGCGGCCCAGGGTGGCCAGGCCGGTGCCCGTCCCGGCGCCCCGCGCCCGGCCGGCACCGCCCCCGGCGGTCAGGGTCAGCGTCCCGCCGGTGGCCCCGGCTCGCAGGCCCCGCGTCCGCAGGGCGCCCGTCCGGCCGGTCCCCGTCCGGGCAACAACCCGTTCACCTCTGGTGGCTCCACCGGCATGGCGCGCCCGCAGGCGCCCCGTCCGGCCGGCGCGCCCCGTCCCGGTGCCCCCGGCGCCGGTGGCGGCCAGGGTGCTCCGCGCCCGCAGGGTGGTCCCGGTGGCGCTCCGCGTCCCCAGGGTCCCGGCGGCGCCCGTCCGACCCCGGGCGGCATGCCCCGTCCGCAGGGCGGCGCCCCGCGTCCCGGTGGTGCTCCCGGCGGTAACCGTCCGAACCCGGGCATGATGCCGCAGCGTCCCGCTGCCGGTGGTCCCGGTCCCCGTCCCGGTGGCGGCCCCGGTGGCCGTGGTCCCGGCGCCGGTGGCCCGCGTCCCGGTGGCGCCGGTCGTCCCGGCGGCGGCGGCTTCGCCGGCCGTCCGGCCGGTCCGGGCTCGCGTCCCGCGGGCGGCGGCGGCTTCGGCGGCCCGCGTCCGGGTGGCGGCGGCTTCGGCGGCGGCCCGGCCGGTGCCGGTGGCGGCGGTCGTCCCGGCTTCGGCGGTCGTCCCGGCGGTCCCGGTGCCCGTGGTGGCACGCAGGGTGCCTTCGGCCGTCCCGGCGGGCCCGCCCGTCGCGGTCGCAAGTCAAAGCGTCAGAGGCGCCAGGAGTACGAGGCCATGCAGGCCCCGTCCGTCGGCGGCGTGATGCTGCCCCGCGGCAACGGCGAGACCGTTCGCCTGTCGCGCGGTGCGTCCCTCACCGACTTCGCGGAGAAGATCAACGCGAACCCGGCGTCGCTGGTCGCGGTCATGATGAACCTCGGCGAGATGGTCACTGCCACGCAGTCCGTCTCCGACGAGACCCTCCAGCTCCTCGCGGGCGAGATGAACTACGAAGTTCAGATCGTCAGCCCGGAGGAGGAGGACCGCGAGCTCCTCGAGACCTTCGACATCGAGTTCGGCGAGGACGAGGGCGGCGAGGAATACCTCATGCCGCGTCCGCCGGTCGTCACCGTCATGGGTCACGTCGACCACGGTAAGACCCGACTGCTCGACGCCATCCGCAAGACGAACGTCGTTGCGGGCGAGGCCGGCGGCATCACCCAGCACATCGGTGCCTACCAGGCTGGTACCAACGTCAACGGTGAAGACCGCAAGATCACCTTCATCGACACCCCGGGTCACGAGGCGTTCACCGCCATGCGTGCCCGTGGTGCCAAGTCGACCGACATCGCGATCCTCGTGGTCGCGGCCAACGACGGCGTCATGCCGCAGACGATCGAGGCGCTGAACCACGCCAAGGCCGCCGGCGTCCCGATCGTCGTCGCGGTCAACAAGATCGACGTCGAGGGTGCCGACCCGGTCAAGGTGCGCGGTCAGCTCACCGAGTTCGGTCTGGTCGCCGAGGAGTACGGCGGCGACACGATGTTCGTCGACATCTCCGCCAAGCAGGGTCTGCACATCGACTCCCTGCTGGAGGCCGTCGTCCTCACCGCCGACGCCTCGCTCGACCTGCGCGCCAACCCGGAGCAGGACGCTCAGGGTATTGCGATCGAGTCCCACCTCGACCGCGGCCGCGGTGCCGTCGCCACCGTCCTCGTCCAGCGCGGTACCCTCCGCGTCGGCGACACGATGGTCGTGGGCGACGCCTACGGCCGTGTGCGCGCCATGCTCGACGACAAGGGCAACAACGTCGAGGAAGCGGGTCCGTCGACCCCCGTCCTGGTCCTGGGTCTCACCAACGTCCCCGGCGCCGGCGACAACTTCCTCGTCGTCGACGAGGACCGCACCGCCCGTCAGATCGCCGAGAAGCGTGCTGCGCGTGAGCGCAACGCCAACTTCGCCAAGCGCGTCCGCCGGGTGTCCCTGGAAGACCTCGACTCGGTCCTCAAGGCCGGTCTGGTCCAGGAACTCAACCTCATCATCAAGGGCGACGCGTCCGGTGCGGTCGAGGCTCTCGAGTCCTCGCTGCTCCAGCTCGACGTCGGTGAAGAGGTCGACATCCGCGTCCTGCACCGCGGTGTGGGTGCGGTCACCGAGTCCGACATCGCCCTGGCGATGGGCTCCGACGCCATCGTCATCGGTTACAACGTCCGTGCGGCCGGCCGTGCCGCGCAGATGGCGGACCGCGAGGGCGTCGACGTCCGCTACTACTCGGTGATCTACCAGGCCATCGAGGAGATCGAGGCGGCCCTCAAGGGTCTGCTCAAGCCGGAGTACGAAGAGGTCGAGCTCGGTACGGCGGAGGTCCGCGAGATCTTCCGCTCGTCCAAGCTGGGCAACATCGCGGGTGTTCTCATCCGCTCCGGCGAGGTCAAGCGCAACACCAAGGCGCGGCTCCTGCGCGATGGCAAGGTCATCGCCGAGAACCTCACCATCTCCGGTCTGCGCCGCTTCAAGGACGACGTCACCGAGATCCGCGAGGGCTTCGAGGGTGGTATCAACCTCGGTTCCTTCAACGACATCAAGATCGACGACGTCATCGCGACGTACGAGATGCGCGAGAAGCCCCGCGCGTAAGCGCGAGGCGGTTCGCACCGTGTCGTAACACCGGGGCCGGTCGGCGGAATATCCGTCGATCGGCCCCGGCCGTTGCGTGTACGGTTCTGGTGACCCTGCCGCGCGAAGGCCGGCAGGCCACCGAACCCGCACCGGCGGGATATCCGGAACTGAATGTACGTGGGGACTCTGTCCTTCGATCTGCTCCTCGGCGACGTCCACTCGCTGAAGGAGAAACGCTCCGTCGTCCGGCCCATCGTCGCCGAGCTCCAACGCAAGTTCTCCGTGAGCGCGGCCGAGGTGGGCGACCAGGATCTGCACCGCAGGGCCCGTATCGGGGTCGCTCTGGTCAGTGGGGACGCGGGGTTCCTCTCGGATGTACTGGACCGCTGCGAGCGGCTGGTCGCGGCACGTCCGGAAGTGGAGCTGCTGTCGGTGCGACGGCGGCTGCACGGTGATGAAGACTGATTGCAAGACAAAGAAGGAGACGGACCAGTGGCCGACAATGCGCGGGCGAAGAAGCTGGCGGACCTCATCCGGGAGGTGGTGGCCGAGAAGCTGCAGCGTGGTGTCAAGGACCCCCGCCTCGGTACGCACGTGACCATCACGGACACCCGGGTCACCGGCGACCTGCGGGAGGCCACGGTCTTCTACACGGTCTACGGTGACGACGAGGACCGCGCCAGCGCGGCAGCGGGCCTCGAGAGCGCCAAGGGCGTACTGCGTTCCGCGGTCGGCCGGGCGGCGGGCACCAAGTTCACGCCCACCCTGACCTTCGTCGCGGACGCCCTCCCGGAGAACGCCAAGACCATCGAGGACCTCCTCGACAAGGCGCGCGCCTCCGATGCCCAGGTGCGCGAGGTGTCCTCCGGCGCGAAGTACGCCGGCGACGCCGACCCGTACAAGAAGCCGGGCGAGGACGACGAGGACGCAGCCGCGGAATGAGCACCAACGCAGGGAAGACTCCGGACGGCCTTGTCATCGTCGACAAGCCGTCCGGCTTCACTTCGCACGACGTGGTCGCCAAGATGCGCGGGATCGCCAAGACCCGCCGCGTCGGCCACGCCGGCACGCTCGACCCGATGGCGACGGGAGTCCTCGTCCTGGGCGTGGAGAAGGCCACCAAGCTCCTCGGCCACCTCGCGCTCACCGAGAAGGAATACCTCGGGACGATCCGCCTCGGTCAGAACACTCTGACGGACGACGCGGAGGGTGAGATCACCTCCTCGACGGACGCCTCCGCGGTGACCCGCGAGGCCGTGGACAAGGGCATCGCCAAGCTGTCCGGCGAGATCATGCAGGTCCCGTCGAAGGTCAGCGCCATCAAGATCAAGGGCGTGCGCTCCTACAAGCGCGCGCGGGACGGCGAGGACTTCGAGATCCCCGCCCGCCCGGTGACCATCTCGTCGTTCCAGGTGTACGACATGCGGGACGCGGAGGCCGAGGACGGCACCAAGGTCGTCGACCTCGTCGTCTCCGTGGTCTGCTCCAGCGGTACGTACATCCGCGCCCTGGCCCGTGACCTGGGCGCCGATCTCGGCGTCGGCGGGCACCTCACCGCGCTGCGGCGCACCCGCGTGGGCCCGTACAAGCTCGACCGGGCGCGGACCCTGGACCAGCTCCAGGAGGAGCTGACCGTCATGCCGATCGGCGAGGCGGCGGCCGCGGCCTTCCCGCGCTGGGACCTGGACGCCCGGCGGGCCTCGCTGCTCGCCAACGGCGTGCGGATCGAGATGCCGAACGCATACCCCGCGGGCAAGCCGGTGGCGGTCTACGGGCCGGAGGGCCAGCTGCTCGGGCTCGTGGAGAGCAAGGGCGGCAAGGCGAAGTCGCTGGCCGTCTTCGTCTGATCCGCTTTGTCGTGGAGCGGCGAGCGCACATCGCCTGTTGCTCACCGCTCCACGACCCCCCTCGGGTAGGTCTCTATCCAGCCGGACCCCCGTATTCACCCGTCCGAGCAGGCGTGCGGAGTGACTGAGGGAGCACAAGGGGGCGCTTTCCGCCGCGCGGGCCCCCACTGCCGCCCGTTCCTCGCCGCGACCGACCGGCCTCGCGACCCCGGCTATCTCTTGGCGGCCCCACCTGGCGTGACGAGAACCTCGCTCGGAGTGTCCCCGGGCAGGCCGGGGCGACCGGACGCCGAGTCGGTCTTCGCGGGGTTCCTCGGGGGCTCGTCGCCGACCCAAGTGAGGTTCTCAGGGATGCAGGAGGGCACCAGCGAGGTGCGCAGCGAGCCGAAGGAACCTCGCCTGGGGCTCTTCTCGGACATGGCGAAGACCAGGGTGTGGCCCGCTGGAAGCGTCTTTGAGTTGATCTTCAAGAGCGCTCCGTCGCCCTCGCTCGTGACGAGCCCGTCCGCCTGGTCGAAACCTCCGGGCGGCCACTCGGAGCACTCGCTCGCCGGCTTCACGGGAATCCTCGCGATGCCGACCCCCAGCGCGCGGAGCTCGCGCTCCAGGCCGGGCAGCCCCTCGGGATTGAACAGTTTGACCGTGATGGTGCCGTCACCGCTCTTCGTCAGGGCGTACGCGGGGGAACTGCCGCCGTCTTCGCCGACGACCGGCAGGGCGAGCAGTGCGACGGCCGCCGCCGCTGCCACGCCGACGGCGAGCGGCATCCGGAACCGGCGGACGGGGGAGCGGACGGTGAAGTCGACCTGCTCCTCGATCCGGCTCCGATCGGCCGCGATCGCCAGGAGCTCCTCCTTGAGCCGTTCCTCGAACCGGGTGGGCCTGCTGTTCATCGGACTGCCTCCAACTGCGGTGCAGGGACGGGGTGTTCGGAGGGTGTGGACGCGATCCGCAGAATGCGCCGGGCGCGGTGCAGGCGGACCCGGACGGTGGCCTGGGTGACGCCGAGGGCCTGCGCGGCCTCGGCCGGGCTGAGCCCGTCCACGACGACCAGGTCGAGGACGGCCCGCAGCGGCTCGGACAGGGCGGCGTGTCTCTCGGCCAGCACCCGGAACGCCCGCTGGGCGTCGATCCGCTCCTCCAGCGCGGCGACGTCCTCGTCGTCGAGCAGCCGGCGGCCGCTGAGCCGCTCCAGTGCGCCGCGCTCGCGGGCACGGCCGCGGGCATGGCCGGCCAGGACATGCCGCGCGATGCCGTACAGCCAGGCGACCGGGACGCCCCGGTCGGGCTGGTAGCCCGGAGCAGCCTTCAGCGCCGCGAGGAAGATGTCGGCCGTCAGATCCGCCGCCAGATGAGGGTCGCAGACCCGGCGGGTGACGAACCCGAGAACCGCCTCTATGTGCTTCTGGTAGAACGCCCCGAATCCCTCGGGTGTGGTCAGATCCGGCGGTCCGACCCCCGCCGGCACGGTCTCCTGCTCGGTGCTGCCCACCGGGCCCCCTCCCTGGTGTCGGGGACCCGGACAGGTCCCTCACCCTCTACTTGGCCGCAGCCGCCCCGACCGTTTCATCCGCGAACCGGGGCATCGCCCCGCCGAGATGACACAGAGCGCCCCCAGCCAGATGCCGATGCGGGGCCCCGGGCACGGGCATGGCAGTCTTAGACCTGCAATCGGCAACCAGTACAGGGCCTACACGGTTCGGGCGAGGAGCGGTCACAGTGCAGCGCTGGCGTGGCTTGGAGGACATCCCCCAGGACTGGGGACGCAGCGTCGTCACCATCGGCTCGTACGACGGTGTGCACCGGGGCCATCAGCTCATCATCGGGCGGGCCGTGGCCAAGGCGCGCGCGCTCGGCGTCCCGTCCGTCGTCGTCACCTTCGACCCGCACCCGAGCGAGGTCGTGCGCCCCGGCAGCCACCCGCCGATCCTGGCCCCGTACGACCGCCGTGCCGAACTCATGGCCGGGCTGGGTGTGGACGCGCTGCTGATCCTGCCGTTCACGGCGGAGTTCTCGCAGCTCTCCCCGGCCGATTTCATCGTGAAGGTGCTCGTCGACAAGCTGCACGCGCGGGCCGTCATCGAGGGCCCGAACTTCCGCTTCGGCCACCGGGCCGCCGGGAACGTCGACTTCCTCCGTGAGCTCGGCGGCACGTACGACTACGAGGTCGAGGTCGTGGACCTGGTCGAGCGCGGCTCGGCCGGCGGCGGCGTGCCGTTCTCCTCGACCCTGGCGCGCAAGCTGGTCGCCGAGGGCGACATGGACGGCGCGGCCGAGGTCCTCGGCCGGCCGCACCGGGTCGAGGGCGTCGTCGTACGCGGCGCCCAGCGCGGGCGCGAGCTCGGCTACCCGACGGCCAACGTCGAGACGCCCCCGCACACCGCCATCCCGGCGGACGGCGTGTACGCGGGCTGGCTCACGGCCAACGGCGAGCGGATGCCGGCGGCGATCTCGGTCGGCACGAACCTCCAGTTCGACGCCACCGAGCGGACCGTGGAGGCGTACGCGATCGACCGGGTCGGCCTGGACCTGTACGGCCTGCACGTGACCGTCGACTTCCTCGCGTACGTGCGCGGCATGGCGAAGTTCGAATCGCTGGACGGCCTGCTCGAGGCCATCGCGGACGATGTGAAGCGGGCGCGGACGCTGACCGAGGCGTACGACGCGGAGCACTGAGCCGCGGGCGGCTGCCCGGCTCGAACGAGAAGGGCCCGTACCTCCCCCGGGGGAGGTACGGGCCCTTCCTGCTGCCGTCGTCAGCCGAGGCGCGGGTCGCGCGGGGGCTGCTGCGGGTGCGGCTGTTGGGGCGGCTGCTGCTGGGGCTGCCAGGGCTGGCCGGGCTGCGGGTACGGCTGCGCGTACGGCTGCGGAGGCTGCTGGTACGGGGACGGGCCCTGGGGCTGGCCGTAGGGCTGGCCCTGCGGCTGGGGCTGGGGCGGCTGAGGCTGCTGGGGCTGCGGCTGGGGCTGCTGAGGTGCTCCCCAGTGGCCCTGGGGGGCCTGCTGGGCGGCGCGGACGAAGTCCTCGGCCACGAGCGCGGAGAGGTTGAAGTACGCCTCCCTGGTCTTCGGCCGCATGAGGTCGAGGTCGACCTCGGCACCGGCCGCGAGGTGCTCGTCGAACGGCACCACGACGACGCCGCGGCAGCGGGTCTCGAAGTGCTGCACGATGTCCTCGATCTTGATCATCTTGCTGGTCTCGCGGACCCCCGAGATGACGGTGAGGGAGCGGGAGACCAGGTCGGCGTACCCGTGCGCGGAGAGCCAGTCGAGCGTCGTGCTCGCGCTGCTGGCACCGTCCACCGACGGGGTCGAGATGATGATCAGCTGATCGGCCAGGTCCAGGACGCCGCGCATGGCGGAGTAGAGGAGGCCGGTGCCCGAGTCGGTGAGGATGATCGGGTATTGGCGGCCGAGCGTCTCGATGACGCGCCGGTAGTCCTCGTCGTTGAAGGTCGTGGAGACGGCCGGGTCCACGTCGTTGGCGATGATCTCCAGGCCGGAGGGGGCCTGGGAGGTGAACCGCCTGATGTCCATGTACGAGTTCAGGTACGGGATCGCCTGGACCAGGTCCCGGATCGTGGCACCGGTCTCGCGGCGGACGCGGCGGCCGAGGGTGCCGGCGTCGGGGTTCGCGTCGATGGCCAGGATCTTGTCCTGGCGCTCGGTGGCGAGGGTGGCGCCGAGGGCCGTGGTGGTCGTGGTCTTGCCGACGCCGCCCTTGAGGCTGATGACAGCGATGCGGTAGCAGGACATGACCGGGGTGCGGATGAGCTCGAGCTTGCGCAGACGCTCGGCTTCGGCGGCCTTGCCGCCGAAGCGGAAGCCGGAGCGCTGGGGCTTGGGCTTCTGCTTGCCGCGCAGCAGCCGGTCGGAGGACAGCTCGACGGCGGCGGTGTAGCCGAGCGGCGCCCCGCCGCCGGCCTGGCCGGGCTGGTAGCGGGGGTCGTGCGGCTGCGGGCCCGGCTGGGGCCCGGCGGACCACTGGGCGCTGGCACGGGGATCGTACTGCTGCGGCTGCGGCTGCGGCTGCTGAGGCGGTACGGGCGCGGGGGCCGGGGCCGGGGCGGGCTGCGCGGGCGGGAAGGCGTAGTCGCCCGCGTCCACGGGCGGCTGCGGCTGCGGCTGTGCCGGTGCGGGCGGGAAGCCGTGACCGTCCTGCGGCGCTGCCGCGGCCGGTGCGGGGGCGGGCGGGAAGCCGTACCCGTCCTGCGGTGGGGTGGTGGCCGGGCCGGGAGCCGGGGGGAAGCCGTATCCGTCCTGCGGTGCTGCCGGTGCCGGCACCGGTGCGGGCGGGAAGCCGTGACCGTCCTGCGGCGCTGCCGTGGCCGGTGCGGGGGCGGGCGGGAAGCCGTACCCGTCCTGCGGTGGGGTGGTGGCGGGGCCGGGAGCCGGGGGGAAGCCGTACCCGTCCTGCGGTGGGGTCGTGGCGGGGCCGGGGGCGGGCGGGAAGCCGTGACCGTCCTGCGGTGGGGTGGTGGCGGGGCCGGGAGCCGGGGGGAAGCCGTATCCGTCCTGCGGCGCTGCCGTGGCCGGCGGGAACCCGTAGCCGCCCTGCGGTGGGGTGGTGGCGGGGAACGCGGGCGGCAGCTCCGGCAGTTCGCTGCCGGGTCCCCCGAAGGGGGTCTCCACGGGCGGGTGAACCGCATCCACGGGGCTGACGGGCTCCGGAGCCTCCGGTACGGGGGGCGCGAAGGGCGCAGGGACGGCGTCGGCCACCGGCGCGGGAGCGGCCTCCTGGGGAACCGCCGGAGCCACGGGCTCGGGGCTCGCGAACGGGATGGCCGTCCCGTCGGGCGGGGTGTCGTGCCGCTGGACGGAGGCGGATCCCCCGAAGGGGGCCTTCACGAACGGTCCTGCCGCACCGGCAGGGGCCTCGGTGGCGGGCGTGCCGAAGGGTGCCGGAGCCGGGTCCGGGAACGCCGAGGACGGGCCGGCGTGCTCGGCGGGTGCCGGGGCCGGCAGGGCGGCTGCCTCGGGGGGCGCCGGGAGTGCCGAGGGCGCGCCGGTGCTGTCGGCCGGGATGCCGAAGGGTGCCGGTGCCGGCAGCAGGGGTGCCTCGGCCGGGACCGGGAAGGTCTGAGGCGCGCCGGTGGTGTCGGCGGGTGCCGGTGCCGGGAACGTTGCAGGCAGGGCGGCGTTCCCGGCCGGGGTGCCGAAGGGCGCCTGGGCCGCCTGGGCCGTCGGCGCCGGGAACGGCGACGGTACGCCCGCACCGTCCGAGGGGGTGCGCGGGGCCGATGGGGCCATCCGCATCGTCGAGGGCGAGACCACGTCCGACGGGCGGTGGGGTTCGAAGCCGCTGCCCTCCGGGAGGCCCGGTACCGGAGTGGCCGGGGCCGCGCCCTGCGTGTACCAGGCCGGCGGGGTGTAGTCGATGGTGAACTCGCCCGTCACCTCGGGCTCCGCGTCGGACTGATCGTCCGTCGGGACGTTCCAAGTCCCGCCGCGCCTCTCGTTCCGATCGCCGCTCACTGGTCCTCCTGGTCTGTCGAACACTGGTCCGGCGCCCACCTCGACGCCGCGCCCGCGCTCAGCCTAATCGCGCGCCGACACCGGTGTCCGCCCCCGTTGGACGTCCCGCGGCGCGGGGCCCTTGCGGGCCTGCGTGGTGCCGGCGTCCTTGCCGTCCTGCCTACAGGGTGGCTGCCTCCTGAGCAACCGTCATCGGTCCCGGCGGGGTGCGGTGCCGCTGCGCGGGGCTTTCTCCCCGCCCCGCCCCTTACCTCCCCCAGACTCCGTCCGGGGGACCCCCACTCCGGACTCTGCCCCGGACCCGCGCCTCGAACGCCGGCGGGGCTGGAGAGGACTCCGGGTTCCGTCCCGGGCCCCGGGCCCCGCGCCTCGAGCGCCGGCGGGGCCGGGTGGTGTCGGCCGGCCCCGCCCCCGGCCCGCCGCCCCCGGCCAGGGGTGGGGCAGGGCGGTCAGTCGATGCGGCGGGAGGGGCCCAGGAGGCCCGTTTCCGCCTCCGTGCCCTGGGTCATCACGAACTGGCGGTCCCGCGGCGTGCACCACAGGGTGACCCCGTCGCCCAGCGTCGGCAGTGAATCCACCGCAGCCCGCGGCAGGTTCATCAGGCGGCCGAGCTGTTCCGCCTCGTCCGGGGACACCCGCTGGACGCCCACCAGCGACGAGTTCTGCAGCAGCCTCGGCGCTGTCGGGCTCAGGTACGGCAGCAGCGTCAGCACCGACTGCCAGGGGCCCGCCACCACGCGCCCGCGCGGCGGCCGCATCCCGCAGTCGCGGATCACCAGCACCGGGCTGCCCGCCGACGCGCCCTGCGGCGGCACCCGGCCGACCTCGTGCAGGGTCACGCACTGCTGGCCGCCGCCCGCAGCCTGGGCCAGCCCCGACCACGCCTGCCCGCGGCCGGTCTCCACGGCCACCCGTGCGCCCGTGGCCGCCGCGCGCAGCGCCAGCACCTGCGCCGTCCACAGACCGCCGATCAGCGTCACCTCGTACGGCGTCGGCCGGTTGATGCCGAGCACCGCCGGACGGCCTTCGGCGTCCACACCGATGACGACCCCGTCGTCCCCGACCGGCAGCGCCAGCGTGTCCAGGTCCACCGCGGGGACCGCGTGCCGTTCCCGGCGCGGGCCGATCAGCCCGAACCCGCCTCTCATCGCGCCCCTCCCAGCGGCAGCGAAGCCAGCAGCCCCGGTACCTGTTCACGGTCGAGCCGGACCAGCCCGGTGCGCACACCGCGGGCCGTCCGTTCCAGTTCCCGGCGGGCCGCGACCAGTTCCTCGTCGCTGCGCCCCGTGACCCGTACGTGGCCGGTCAGCGTCACGCCCTGGCGCTCCGCCGGTGCCATCGTCAGGCTGAAGTTCGTGGCCAGCGCCGGCAGCGAGGTCAGCAGTGCCACGAACTGCGGCAGCGACGCCGCCCCGCTGCCGCCGAGCTGCGGCCAACGGCCTATCCAGTACGTGGTGTGCCGCCGGTCGTCGCAGCGCCAGATCCGCGCCGTCTCCTCCGTCCGCCGGCCGGTGCTCGCAGAGCGCCCCGCCTGCGTGATCGCCATCGGGTTCGCGCACGAGGACGTGGCCAGCGCGGCCGTCAGCTCCTGCTCGGTCAGCACGGTCGCCCGGAAGCCGGCACCGGTCAGCCGGCTCGCCAACTGGTCGGCGGCCCGCACCACACAGCGCTGTGCGCCGGCGAGCCCGCCGCCGCGCGCGGTGACCGCCTCGGGGCACAGCTCCGGGTCGAGCTTGAGCGCGATCCAGGTCAGCCGCACCGCCGGAGTGCCCGTAGTGGCCTGCAGCGGCGCGTAGTTGCGGGTGGCCATCGACTGGGCCGGCAGATGCGGGGCCGGCGCGGGCTGGGTGTGCTGCACCAGCTGCGCGGACTCCAGCCGGATGCCGTCGACTTCGAGGATGTCCCGTACGACGGCCAGCGGCAGCGGACGGGCGCCGCGGTCGGGCCGCAGCGCGGTGGCGTCCATGTCCACCTGGACGACGGCGGTCAGGAACGTCCCGTCACCGACCATCCCGACGGGCCGCCGGTCGCGGTCGCTGAACGTGAGGGTCCGCAGCGCCGGATCGGCCTCGACGAGCGGGGCCAGCCCCGGCTCGGTGCCCGCGGGCACCGCGAACGCCGCGGCCCGGCGCCGCCGGGAGCGCAGCGCGAGCGCGCTGCCGATCCACTCGGGCAGGGAGCGCTGGTGGCGGCGTACGACGGCGAGCACCACGAGGACGAGCGCCAGCACACCGGCGGGAACCAGGAGCAGCGGCTCCACGACCCAGGCCACCAACAGGGCGGCCGCGGCGATCTGGAGCAGTACGAGTTGTTGCAATCGGAACGGACCGAAGCGGCCCGGGCTCGACTTCGGATACGGCGTCACCCCGCCGCGTGTGGGTGCGGGCGCGCCCGTCTGCGGCTGAGTCGCGGTGGCCGTCACTCGCCCACCTCCCCTTTCCGTGGCCATGCCCCGTGAGTGCCGGAGCTGGGCGCTGCCCGCCGCATGACCCCGGAATCTCCCCAATCCACCCCAACAAGCCCTGATGCCCCGACGACCCCTGAATGGTGTGGTCCGGAAAGGCAGTGAGCGGCAGCCTCACCCTACCCGGCCCGTACGCACCCTCCACCAAGAGGCATAGTAGGTCCCCGGTCCGACAATCGAGGCCCGGGGACCGTACTCACCTACCGGGCCGTGCGGGGAGAAGCAGGCGGTCATGGCATCACGACGTGATGAACTCAACGCGTACACCTTTGCGAAGCGGCGCACGGTGGCCGCGTTCCTCCAGCCTTCCGCCACGGGCTCCGAGGAAGGTGCGCCGCGTCCGCTGCGCGCGGTCCTGCCCGGGCTGGTGGCGGGGGCGCTCGTCCTCGCCGCGTTCGGCGCCTGGGGGATGTTCAAGCCGCAGGCCCCCAAGGGCTGGGACGAGGCCGGCACCAAGGTCATCGTGGGCAAGCAGTCGACGACCCGGTACGTGGTGCTGACCACCAAGGTGAACGGCAAGGACCAGACCCGGCTGCACCCGGTGCTCAACCTCGCTTCCGCCCGACTCCTGCTGGATCCGCAGAAGTTCAAGGTTATCCAGATCGACGACAAGATCCTGGACGCGGGCAAGCCGCCGCGCGGGCCCATCATCGGCATCCCGTACGCCCCCGACCGGCTGCCGGCACCGCAGGACGCCGGCAAGGCCAAGCGCTGGGCCGTCTGCCAGGCGCCGGGCGGCAACGGCAAGACCGTGCAGACGGCGACCTTCGTCCTCGCCGACCGGGAGGCGGGCCTGATGGACGACGCCCGCAAGGTCACCGACAGCCAGATGCTGTACGTGCAGAGCACGGGCGGGGCCAAGGAGCGCTACCTGGTCGACGCCGCGGGGACGAAGTACAAGCTCCCCGAAGGCGGCGCGGACGCGGGGAAGATGACCAACGCGCTGGTCGGCAGCACCGGCGCCACCCCGCAGCAGGTCACCGAGCAGTGGCTGGCCACCCTCAACTCCGGGGACGACCTGGCCTTCCCGCAGCTGCCCGCCGCGGCCGGCACGAAGGCCGACGTCCAGGGCCTGACCACCGGCGACAACAAGGTCGGCATGGTGCTGAAGGCGCAGACCGGCTCCGGTGCGCAGCACTACGTCGTGCTGCCCGGGAAGGTCGCCCCGGTCTCCGACTTCGTGGCGTGGCTGCTGATTTCGGCGCCCGCGACCGACGGCCTCAACATGCACGGAAAGCCCCGCGAGGTCGACCTCCAGTCGCTCAACCCGGATGCCACGGCGTTCAAGGGCGAGGCCAAGTGGCCGCAGAAGAAGTCCGACCGGATCAACCAGGCCGCCGGCGCGGACACCGCGCAGGGCGCCGGCGCCCAGCACGCCGGCGCCCGCGACACCGTCTGCAACGTGCTGCGTTCGGTCGACGGCCAGGGCAACCAGACGCTGAGCACCTGGGCCGGCACCGGATTCCCCATCGACATCACCGCCAGCGGCACGAGCGCGTACGTCACGCCGGGCTCGGGACTGCTCTACACGCAGGTACAGGGCAAGCAGACCACGGCGGGCGGCTCCCTCTTCCTGGTCACCGACACCGGCCTGCGGTACGCGGTGCAGGCCAACGGGGACAGCGACGCCGAGAAGTCGAAGATCGGTGCCCCGGACCAGCAGAACGGCCAGGCCGGCGCGGACGGCCGCCCCGAGGCCAGCCAGGCGCAGATCCGGCTCGGCTACGGGACCGTCGCACCGGCCATGGTGCCCATCGCGTGGTCCGAGTTCCTCTCCAAGGGGCCGCGCCTGGACACCAACTCCGCCCGTCAGCCCCAGGGTTCGTGAGGACACCGCCGATGCCCATGCCCTCGTACACGCGCAGCGCACTCGCCACCGCGGCCCTCGCCGTGGCCGCCCTGTCCGGCACGACCGGTGCGGCAGCCGCGGCCGGCGGCGCCGCCACGGCCGTGCCGCACCCGGAACCCGTCCGCGCACCGGCCCTGAACCTCGCGGGCGCCGGCGAGTGCACCTTCCCGATGAAGAAGCAGATCGCCGACCGCCCCTGGGCCCTGCAGCGGCTGCTGCTCGACGCGCTCTGGGCGCAGACCAAGGGCAAGGACAAGGACGGCAAGCCCGTTCGCGTCGCGGTCATCGACACCGGCGTGGACCGCGCGAACCCGCAGCTCAGCGGCGCCATCGACGTCGGCGCGGGCAAGGACCTCGTCGACCCCAAGGGCGGCGACGGCACCACCGACACGGTCGGCCACGGCACCAAGGTGGCCGGGCTGATCGCGGCCCGCCCGCAGGACGGCACCGGCTTCGTCGGCCTGGCCCCCGACTCCACCATCATCCCGATCCGGCAGAACGACGGGCAGGGCAAGGGCAACGCACTCTCCCTGGGCCAGGCGATCGACCACGCGGTGTCCAAGGGCGCCCAGGTGATCAACATCTCCCAGGACACCGACGTCCCCCTGAGCGCCGACTCCGAGCTCGGCAAGGCCGTCCAGCGGGCCGTCGACGCGAAGGTCGTGGTCGTGGCCTCGGCGGGCAACGACGGCATGAGCGGCGAGAAGCGCAAGACCTACCCCGCGGCCTTCCCCGGCGTCCTCGCCGTGGCCTCCTCGGACCGCAACAACGAGCGGGCCGCCTTCTCCCAGCCCGGCGACTTCATCGGGGTCGCCGCACCCGGCGTCGACATGGTCTCCACCGTCCCCGGCTTCGGCCAGTGCATCGACAACGGCACCAGCTTCTCTGCTCCCTACGTCGCCGGAGTCGCCGCCCTGCTGCGCGCCAAGCACCCGGACTGGTCCCCGCAGGAGGTCGTCTGGCAGATCCAGGGGACCGCCGAGCGCTCGGTCAACGGCCGTGACGACTACGTCGGATGGGGCGTCGTCGACCCGGTGCGCGCGGTCACCCAGGACCACGACCGCCCCAAGGCCCCCGTCCCCGACCCCGGCCCGCCCCCGGCGGCCGCCCCCGAGGCGGCGGCGCTGCGGATGACCGAGACCGCGCAGGAACGCGAGGAGCGGTTCGGCACGTACGCTCTCGGGATCGGAGCCGTACTGATCGCGGTCATCGCGGGTACGGCGACGGTGGTCCGGGATGCCCGCAAGCGCCGAGGCCGTTTGCAGTGAACCGTCACAGTTCATCAACGGAAGCGGCCTGCCGGTGTTGGGACCGTCAGATGAACTGGCTAGAGTGACACCAGGCTTCACGACTGTGATCGGGGGATCGCGTGAGGCGGAGGGGGAATTCCAGGGCGCGTGGCAGGAGTCCGCGCCGGGAACGTCCGCTCTGCTGCGCAATCCGCCGGTTCTGCCGGCGAATTGAGAAGTGAGGAGCTTCGGATGAGCAATTTCGGACTCGCAGACGATCCGATCGTCCAGGCGAAGAACAAGATCGAGACGACGGCCAATGCCGTCACCACCCAGTCCCGCGAGCTGGCCGACATTCTCGCCACGGTGAGTGCCGGCTGGACCGGTGTGGGTGCCTCGGGCTTCGTTTCCGCCCAGACGGTCGTCAACGAGGACCACGACGAGATCCGTCGTCTGCTCGGGGTGCTGCACAACGCGGTCGCGCAGACCAAGAACCTCAGCAACGCGCAGGACGACGACGTGCGCGCGGCGTTCAAGACGGTACAGGCCTCCGCGGGCCAGGGCGGCTCCGGCCTCAACGGCATCTGACCTGCCCTTTTACGTCGTTCCCCACTCAGCTCAGCCCAGCGCGAAGGAGAAGAACATGGCTGGTTCCGACGGCCACACCAAGGTCCGGTATGAGAGCGTCCAGGAGATGGCGAACCGCATTCGGGTCGTCTCGAAGAAGATCATGACGGACCTGGAGGAGATGGACCAGGCCCTCAAGGTCGTCACCGACACCTGGGACGGTGAGGCGCACCAGGCGTACGTCACCCTCCAGGGGAAGTACAAGGGCAAGGCCGAGCACATGAAGAACCAGCTGGAGCAGGTCGCCCAGCTGATCGAGCGCGGCAAGGGCGACTACCGCGCCACCGACGTGAAGGCCTCGCGCCTGTTCACCGAGGCCTACTGAGCCCGGCAGTCGGCGTCCGTACGCCACGAGGGGGCGCGCCCGCACCGGGCGCGCCCCCTCGCGTTTCGGCCGCCGTGTCAGCGCGGGCCGCGGTCGAGGTCGAACTCCCCGTCCCTGGCCCCGAGTACGAAGGCCTCCCACTCGGCCGCCGTGTAGCGCAGGACGGTGTCCCGGTCGAGCGAGGACCGCATGGCGACGGCGCCCTCGGGCAGCCGCGCGATCTCGACCCGTTCCTCGTCGGGGCTGGTCCCGGGCGGGCCCTCCCACTCCACGCCGCTGATGTCGAGCGCGTACAGCTCGTCCTTCTCCTGCTGAGTGCCCATGTGCGGCCCTTCCCTCGGCGGTGCGGTGCTACCGCGGTCTTCCGTACCGATTATCGGTGCCGCGGGCGGGGACGGGGGAGTGTTTCCCCTTGATCACCCCCGCAGTCAGCCGCCGATCTGGCCGGCGAGCGCCCGGGCGAGGTCCTCGACCTGGTCCCGGCTCAGTCCGCTGTGCCCCGCGTCCCCGGCGGTCAGCAGCAGCGACGCGTCCCCGTCGCCGTCGAGTTCGAGCCGTACGGCGGCCACGTTGCCGCTCGTGGCCAGGACCGGCGTACCCGCCTTCGCCGCGGCCGTCTCCTCGCTGAACGGGATCAGGCCCTCGGGACCCACGCCGGCCGCCTTCGAGACCACGGGGAGCAGCACGGACAGCGCCTGCGGCTTCTGCGTCGCGACGGTGTGCACCTCCAGGTCCTCCTGCCCGATGTGGAAGACGCAGCTCACCAGCGCCCCGGGATTGCGGGCCAGGGGGGCGTCCCGGTCGGCTCCCTCGCCGGTCTCGGCCGAGATGGCGGGCAGCACGCCCCGGGCATGCCCCGGACCCGCGTCCCCCGCCACCCCGGCGGCCGTGGCCGCCTTGGCGAAGTCGTAGGGCAGGGGGCACTCGATGCCGCCCTCCGGATCGACTCCGCCGGCGATCTCCTGCAACTCGTCCACGCTGAGGGCGTCCCCGCCCCGGCAGCCGGCCAGCAGGACCGCGGCGGCGACGAGGGCCACCGGGGCCGCATACCGGCGGCTGCGCTGTCTCTGACGTCGTATCACCGTGTGTTCAGCCTCTCTCAAAGGATCACGTGGACGCCACACCGGGCCACGATGCGAACAGGGCGGTGCCGAAAAAGCGGGGCCCGGTCGCCCAGGCCCCGCCTCTCACAGCCGCATCCCGCAGCCGTTTCTCACATCCCCGGCAGCCGTCCCAGCTGCACGAGCGACGTTCCCCGCTTGCGCGAGGAGAAGTACGCCCGGCCCGGCGGCATCGGCCGCGGCCGGACACTGCCGATCAGGTCGCCCTCGGACGGGTCGCCCGACAGCACCACGCCCTGCGCGCCGAGCTCCTTGATGCGCTGCATGAACGGCTCGTACAGCGAACGCGAGGCACCCGCCGAGTTGCGCGCGATGATGAAGCGGACACCGGTGTCCCGGGCGAACGGCAGGAACTCGACCAGCGGGGCCAGCGGGTTGCCCTGGCTGGTGGCCACCAGGTCGTAGTCGTCGATGACGATGAACACGTCCGGGCCGGTCCACCAGCTGCGGTCGCGCAGCTGCTGCGGGGTGACGTCGGTCGGCGGCTGCCGCCGGGAGAACACGCCGCCCAGCGCCTCCATGTGCGTCTGCAGGGAGTTCGCCATCGGCGCGTACTCCAGCAGGTGCTCCTCCGGCAGCGCACCGAGCAGGCTGCGCCGGTAGTCGCCGACGACGAGGCGGGCCTGGTCCGGGGTGTACCGCTCCGCGATCTGCTGGCAGATCAGCCGCAGCAGGTTCGTCTTGCCCGACTCGCTCTCGCCGAACACGAGGAAGAACGGGTCGCTCTCGAAGTCGACGAACACCGGCTCCAGGTCCGTCTCGTCGATGCCGATGGCCAGCCCGCGGCCGGGCTGGTCCCCGCCCCTGGGCAGCTGGTCGGCGTGCAGCAGCCGCGGCAGCAGCCGTACGCCGGGAGCCGCGGCCCCCGCCCAGTTCTGCTTCACCACCGACACGAAGGCGGCCGTGGCCTCCGAGAGGTCCTCCGGGTCGTGCGCGCCGTCGATCCGCGGCAGCGCGCCCAGGAAGTGCAGCTTCTCCGCCACCTGGCCGCGGCCCGGCATCCCCGTCGGCACGTTCGCCGCGACCTTGCGGTCGAACTCGGAGTCCATGACGTCGCCGAGGCGCAGCTCCAGCCGGTTCAGCATCTGGTCCTTGAGCGCGGCCCGCACCTCCATGTACCGCGCCGCGGTGATCACCACGTGGATGCCGTAGCCCAGACCGCGCGAGGCGATGTCCGTGACGATCGACTCCAGGCCCTCGTACTCGGTCCGGAAGCCGCCCCAGCCGTCGATGAGGAGGAACACGTCGCCCCACGCCTCGCCGGGCAGCTCGCCCGCCGCGCGCCGCCGCCGGTACGTGCCGATGGAGTCGACGTTGTTCGCGCGGAAGAACTCCTCGCGGCGGTTGAGGATGCCCCCCACCTCCGCGACCGTACGCCGCACCCGCTCCGGGTCCAGGCGCGAGGCGATCCCGCCCACGTGCGGCAGCTCCGCCACCGCCGACAGGCTGCCGCCGCCGAAGTCCAGCCCGTAGAACTGCACCTCGCGGGGCGTGTGCGTCAGGGCGAACGAGGAGATCAGCGTCCGCATCAGCGTCGACTTGCCCGACTGCGGACCGCCGACCACCATCATGTGACCCGCCGCACCCGAGAAGTCCCGGTACAGCACCTCGCGGCGCTGCTCGAAGGGCTTGTCGATGAGGCCGAGCGGTACGACGAGCCCGCCGGGCCGCGTGTACCCCTCCGCGCGCAGACCGCGCTCCGCCGAAGGCGCCAGCGCGGGCAGCAACTGGTCCAGCGGCGGGGCCTGGTCGAGCGGCGGCAGCCACACCTGGTGCGCCGGCACCCCCTGGCCCTCCAGCCGGGCCACGATCACGTCCAGCACCGTGTCGGCGAGCGCGTCGTCCTCCCGCTGCGACTGCGCCGCCAGGTACGCCGGGTCCGGCGCCGCGTACACGACCGGCACCGGCGTCGCCGTGAACAGGGCGGGACGCCGCTCCACCGGGAACAGGCCCACCGACAGGTCCGGCCCGCCCGAGCGGTAGGTGCCCGAGACGTACGCCGCCTTGAACCGCGTCATCTCGTCCGTACCGAACTTCAGATAGCCCGAACCCGGCACCGACGGCAGGTGGTACGCGTCCGGCACGCCGATCGCGGTCCGCGACTCCGCCGCCGAGAAGGTCCGCAGACCGATCCGGTACGACAGGTACGTGTCCAGCCCGCGCAGCTTGCCCTCCTCCAGGCGCTGCGAGGCCAGCAGCAGGTGCACGCCCAGCGAACGGCCGATGCGGCCGATCTGGATGAACATGTCGATGAAGTCGGGCTTCGCGGTCAGCA
The DNA here is from genome assembly GCF_040655295.1 of Streptomyces sp. NPDC050448. NCBI lineage: Bacteria > Bacillati > Actinomycetota > Actinomycetes > Kitasatosporales > Streptomycetaceae > Streptomyces > Streptomyces sp. NPDC050448. Next base: position 154,724 of record NZ_JBFAJR010000016.1, read on the forward strand.
GCTCGCTGAACTCGTCGATGACCAGCACCAGCGAGGCCAGCGGCTCCAGCGGGGCACCCGCCGCGCGCGCCTTCTCGTAGTCGTGGATGTTCGCGTAGTTGCCCGCCGAGCGCAGCAGTTCCTGCCGGCGCTGCAGCTCGCCGCGGATCGAGTCGCCCATGCGGTCCACGAGCGTGAGGTCGTCCGCCAGGTTGGTGATGACCGCGGCCACGTGCGGCATCTGCCCCATGCCCGTGAAGGTCGCACCGCCCTTGAAGTCCGCGAGGACGAAGTTCAGCGTCTCCGAGGTGTGCGTGACCGCAAGGCCCAGCACCAGCGTGCGCAGCAGCTCCGACTTTCCGGAACCGGTCGCACCCACGCACAGGCCGTGCGGGCCCATGCCCTCCTGCGCGGCCTCCTTGAGGTCCAGCATGACCGGGGCGCCGTCCTCGCCGACACCGATCGGCACGCGCAGCCGCTCACCGGCGGAGCGCGGCCGCCAGGTCCGGGCCACGTCGATCGAGGCCGCGTCGCCCAGGTTCAGCAGATCCGTGAAGTCCAGGTTGGCCAGCAGCGGTTCGTCGTCGTCTCCGCCACCCGTGCGCAGCGGCGCCAGCTGCCGCGCGAGCGCCTCCGCCGCGGGCAGCGACAGCGTGTCCGGTACGCCCTCGTACGCGATCCCCCCGCCCGACTCCAGCCGCAGCCGGCCCGGCCGCACCACGACCGACAGCCCGCCGCGCGGCTCGTCCAGCTCGCCCGCGACCACCTCGACGATGGTCACGCCCTGCAGCCCCTCGGCCGCCGCGAACGCCGAGTCCGGCGGCACCAGGCCGCCACGGGAGTTCGCGTCCAGCACGACGACCAGGTGCGGCTGGTCCAGCACCGGGGACACGTCCCGGCTGAACCGCGGCCGCCCCTCCAGCCGGGGCGCCAGCAGCCCCTCCAGCTCGGTCAGGTCATCGCTGAACAGGCGCTTCGTACCGGCCCCGTCGACCTGCCCCGGGACCTGCGTGTGCGGCAGCCACTTCGTCCAGTCCCACGAGGGCACCGCGCCGGGAGCGGCCACGACGGCCACCACCAGGTCCTCGGGGGAGTGCAGCGTCGCCAGCTGCGCCACCAGCGCCCGCGCCGCCCCGCGCGCCGACTCCGGCTCCCCGGACACCGTCACGTGGTAGAACGCCCGCAGCGACACCGCCACCGGCAGCCCGTCCAGCGAGGAGTGCACCTTCAGGAAGCGCTGCATCGCGCCCGCCGTCAGCGGCTCCAGCTCGTCCACCGGCGCCGTGTCCGGCGCGACCAGCGGAGTCGAGAGGCGCTGCGCGCCCAGCCCGAGCCGGGCCTGCCCGAAGTCCTCGTCGCCGACGCGCCGCTCCCACAGCCGCGAGCCCTCGGCCACCACCGACCACAACTGCTCGGGGGCCGGGTGCAGATACAGCTGCGCATCGCGCTGCGCCCGCGCGGTCCTGCGGACCTGACGGCGGGTCTGCGCGAGATATTTCAGGTAGTCCCGGCGCACATCGGCCATTTGCCCCTGCGTACCGCGCCGGTGGCGCACCAGCTGGGCGAGGACCATGCCCACCGTGGACACCAGCATCAGCACACCCATGATGCGCATGAAGGGCGCCGCACCCGGCATGAAGAAGAAGACGACGGACGAGCCCATGCCGAGCATCGGCAGGAGCTGCATCAGCATGCCCTCCTGCTGCCCGCGCGGAAGCTCCGGCGGAGCCTCCAGCCTCAGCTCGTCCGAAGGAACTTCGGGCGGCAAGGACCGCGGCGGGCGTTTGACGACGATCTGACTCACCGGAGCATCAATCCCTCGAAAACGGACGGGACGTCGCTACCGGCGCCCCCAAGTCCCGGGCGCGAAGGGGGTCTCCCCTGCGCGACGGTGATCCTACTTGCCGACAGTCATGCATACTCCCGGTAGGGTGGCCCGCGCAGTATGCGCATCCGCGAATCCAAGGCGACGGCCCATGCACCCGCTTCGCCAACCAGGGGGGTCACACAGGTGAGTACGGCCGCAACGACGGGCTTCTGCAGGGTCACCGTCGTGGCTCCCGACAGCCGCATCGACGTCGCTCTCCCCGAGGACATCGCCGTCGCCGACGTCTATCCCGAACTCCTGCGCCTCACCGGCCAGACCCAGCCCGTCGGCGCTCCCACAGGTTTCCACCTGGTCCGCCGCGACGGCACGGTCCTCGACGGCGCCCGCACCCTCGCAGCCCAGCAGGTCCTCGACGGCGAGGTGCTGAGCCTGCGCCCGTTCGCCGAGTCGCTGCCGCCCGCAGTCTTCGACGACGTCTCCGACGCCGTCGCCTCCGCCGTCGTCCGCGACCGCCACCGCTGGAGCGACGACATGCTGCGCGGCGCGGGCCTGGCCGGCGCCGCCCTGCTGCTCGTCCTGCTCGGCTTCGTCCTCTGGTACGCCGACCCGGTCCGCCACGACATGCACGGCCTGCCCGGGATCATCGCCGGCGCCGTGGGCGTGCTCCTCACCGCCGCCGCCGGAGTGCGCGCCCGGGTCTACCGCGACCGCGGCTCCGCCGTCGCCCTCGGCCTCGGCGCCCTCCCGCACCTGCTGATCGCCGGCTCCGGGATCATCGCCGCCGCCGCCGGCGAGGGACCCGGCCGGCTCCAGTTCCTGCTCGGTTGCGTCTGCGTCCTGGTCGCCTCCGTCGCCCTGGTCGCTCTCACCCCCAACGGGGACGCACCCTTCGTCGCGGCCACCTTCCTCGCCGCCACCGGAACCCTGGCCACCTTCGTCGCCATCGTCACCGAGGCCTCCGCCACGGCGACCGCAGCGGTCTGCGCCCCCGTGGCCATCGGCCTCGTCGCCTTCCTGCCCGGCCTCTCCGCCCGCTTCGCCCGGCTGCCCATCGGCTACGCCGCCCCGCAGAGCGCCGCGGAGGACTACGAGACACCGGACCGCTACGAGACCGAGCCTTACGGAGACCCCTCCGGCTCCGAGCAGCATGACGCGGGCGCCCCGCTCGACGCCGAGGCCATAGCCGCCCAGGCCCGCCGCGGCCACGAGATGCTGCTCGGCCTGGTCGGCGGCTGCGCCGCGGTCGTCGTCGGCTCCGCCGCCGTCCTCGGCTTCTCCGACAACACCTGGGGCCGGCTGCTGGCCCTCGTCACCGGGCTGGCCATGCTGCTGCGCGCCCGCCTCTTCCGCTACACCTCCCAGGTCGTGTGCACCCTGGTCGCCGGCCTGGCCGCCATCGGACTGCTGATCCTCGGCCTGGCCCTGCACCCGCCGGCCGACCTGGTCCGGGATCTCGTCCAGTACCACGACCACGGCGGCCTGGACCTCCGTACGATCTGGCTCTCCGCCGCCGTCGCCGCCGGCGCGGCCCTCCTCGCCGGAATTGCGCTTGTCATCCCCCGCAAGGGCCTGTCACCCTTCTGGGGACGGCTGCTCGACCTCACCGAGGCGGCAGTACTGCTCAGCCTTGTCCCGCTGGCTCTCGCCGTGCTGGACGTCTACGCCCGGGCCCGCGCTCTCACCAGCTGAGACAGGGGCCGCGCGGCAGCCTGGTACGCTGTGTGACGGCCGTTTGTGTACGCGCCCCCGGAAATTCCTCTGGAGGCTGCGCTCAGCGGACCCCGCCTCCCGAGTTACGGAAGATCCCCAGAGAATTCGACCTGGGGCACTCGGTGGCCACGAAGACCTATACGAGGAGTACGCGTGTCGCTCGACGCCGCTACGAAGAAGCAGATCATCGCCGAGTTTGGTGCCAAGGAGGGCGACACCGGCTCCCCCGAGGTCCAGGTTGCGATGCTCTCCAAGCGCATCTCGGACCTGACCGAGCACCTCAAGACCCACAAGCACGACCACCACTCCCGCCGTGGTCTGCTGATCCTGGTCGGCCAGCGTCGCCGCCTGCTGCAGTACCTGGCCAAGAAGGACATCCAGCGCTTCCGCGCGCTGGTCGAGCGCCTCGGCATCCGCCGCGGTGCGGCCGGCGTCAAGTAAAGACGCTGTGAAGGGAGCGGTTCCCACACTGAGGGGGCCGCTCCCTTTGCTGTACGTGCTGTCGCTCTACATGCGGGACGTACCGGACGCTTTGTAGTCTGGACGCACGTGCATGGCGAACCACGTGCACAACTGAAGAGGAGGAGCGCCCTCCCTAAGCCGCCGGTCCTCGGTAGTGGTACCCGGAAAGCCCCACGGGCACCGAACCGGGTACTTCGATCGAAGACCGGCCCGCACGCAAGGAGCGCTTCTCCGCAACCGTCCGCAGCCACACGGGCAGTGGACGGAGACGACGAAAATGGAGAAAACGCTAGTGGAGAACGAGACCCACTACGCCGAGGCCGTCATTGACAACGGTTCCTTCGGCACTCGCACCATCCGCTTCGAGACGGGCCGCCTGGCCCGCCAGGCCGCCGGCTCCGCCGTTGCCTACCTGGACGACGACACGATGGTGCTTTCCGCCACCACCGCGTCGAAGAAGCCCAAGGACCAGCTCGACTTCTTCCCCCTGACGGTGGACGTCGAGGAGCGGCAGTACGCGGCTGGCAAGATCCCCGGCTCCTTCTTCCGCCGCGAAGGCCGGCCCTCCGAGGACGCGATCCTCACCTGCCGCCTGATCGACCGCCCGCTGCGCCCGTCCTTCAAGAAGGGCCTGCGCAACGAGATCCAGGTCGTCGCCACGATCATGGCGCTCAACCCGGACCACCTGTACGACGTCATCGCGATCAACGCCGCGTCCGCGTCCACCCAGCTGGCCGGTCTGCCCTTCTCCGGCCCGATCGGCGGCGTCCGCGTCGCGCTGATCCGCGGCCAGTGGGTGGCCTTCCCGACGCACACCGAGCTCGAGGACGCCGTCTTCGACATGGTCGTCGCGGGCCGCGTCCTGGAGGACGGCGACGTCGCGATCATGATGGTCGAGGCCGAGGCCACCGAGAAGACCATCACCCTGGTCAAGGGCGGCGCCGAGGCCCCGACCGAGGAGATCGTCGCCTCCGGTCTGGACGCCGCGAAGCCCTTCATCAAGGCCCTCTGCAAGGCCCAGGCCGACCTGGCCGCCAAGGCCGCCAAGCCCGAGGGCGAGTTCCCGGTCTTCCTGGACTACCAGGACGACGTGTACGAGGCCCTCGCGGCCGCCGTCAAGGGCGAGCTCTCCCAGGCGCTGACCATCGCGGGCAAGCAGGACCGCGAGGCCGAGCTGGACCGCGTCAAGGAGATCGCCGCCGAGAAGCTCCTCCCGGCCTTCGAGGGCCGCGAGAAGGAGATCTCCGCCGCCTACCGCAGCCTGACCAAGGCCCTGGTGCGCGAGCGCGTCATCAAGGACAAGGTCCGCATCGACGGCCGCGGCGTCACGGACATCCGTACGCTGGCCGCCGAGGTCGAGGCCATCCCGCGCGTGCACGGCTCGGCGCTGTTCGAGCGTGGCGAGACCCAGATCCTGGGCGTCACCACCCTCAACATGCTCCGTATGGAGCAGCAGCTGGACACCCTTTCCCCGGTGACCCGCAAGCGCTACATGCACAACTACAACTTCCCGCCGTACTCCGTCGGTGAGACCGGCCGCGTGGGCTCGCCCAAGCGCCGCGAGATCGGCCACGGCGCGCTCGCCGAGCGCGCGATCGTGCCGGTCCTCCCGACCCGCGAGGAGTTCCCGTACGCGATCCGCCAGGTGTCCGAGGCCCTCGGCTCCAACGGTTCGACGTCCATGGGCTCGGTCTGCGCCTCCACCATGTCGCTGCTGAACGCCGGTGTGCCCCTCAAGGCCCCCGTCGCCGGTATCGCCATGGGCCTGATCTCCCAGGAGATCGACGGCAAGACGCACTACGTCGCCCTCACCGACATCCTCGGTGCGGAGGACGCCTTCGGCGACATGGACTTCAAGGTCGCCGGCACCAAGGAGTTCGTGACCGCCCTCCAGCTGGACACCAAGCTGGACGGCATCCCGGCCTCCGTCCTGGCCGCGGCCCTCAAGCAGGCCCGCGACGCCCGCCTCCACATCCTCGACGTGATGATGGAAGCGATCGACACGCCGGACGCGATGTCCCCGTTCGCCCCGCGGATCATCACCGTCAAGATCCCGGTGGACAAGATCGGTGAGGTCATCGGCCCCAAGGGCAAGATGATCAACCAGATCCAGGAGGACACCGGCGCCGAGATCACGATCGAGGACGACGGCACCATCTACATCGGTGCCTCCGACGGCCCGGCCGCCGAGGCCGCCCGCGCCACGATCAACCAGATCGCCAACCCGACCATGCCGGAGGTCGGCGAGCGCTACCTGGGTACGGTCGTCAAGACCACCACCTTCGGTGCCTTCGTCTCCCTGATGCCCGGCAAGGACGGCCTGCTGCACATCTCGCAGATCCGCAAGCTCGCCGGTGGCAAGCGCGTGGAGAACGTCGAGGACGTGCTCGCGGTCGGCACCAAGGTCCAGGTCGAGATCGCCGAGATCGACCAGCGCGGCAAGCTCTCCCTGATCCCCGTGATCGACGGCGAGGCCGCCGGCGACGACGCTGACAAGGACGACTCCGACAAGTGACGTCGCGTAGTTCCCGTGTGACGGCCCGCCCCTCTTCGGAGGGGCGGGCCGTCGCCCGTACCCAAACCCTCCTCAAGGGCGAGAACGGCATCGGCACCGTCCGGCGCACGGTCCTCCCCGGCGGACTGCGCATCGTCACCGAGACGCTGCCCTCGGTCCGCTCCGCCACCTTCGGCATCTGGGCGCACGTGGGCTCCCGCGACGAGACGCCCACGCTCAACGGTGCCACGCACTACCTCGAGCACCTCCTCTTCAAGGGCACCGGCAAGCGCAGCGCCCTCGACATCTCCTCCGCGATCGACGCGGTCGGCGGCGAGATGAACGCCTTCACGGCGAAGGAGTACACCTGCTACTACGCACGGGTGCTCGACACCGACCTGCCGCTGGCGATCGACGTCGTCTGCGACATGCTCACCGGCTCGCTGATCCGCGAGGAGGACGTCGACGCCGAGCGCGGCGTCATCCTCGAAGAGATCGCGATGACCGAGGACGACCCGGGCGACTGCGTGCACGACCTGTTCGCGCACACGATGTACGGCGACACCCCGCTGGGCCGTCCCGTCCTCGGCACCGTCGACACGATCAACGCCCTCGGCGCCGACCGGATCCGCCGCTTCTACAAGAAGCACTACGACCCCCGCCATCTGGTGGTGGCCGCGGCCGGCAACGTCGACCACAACAAGGTCGTACGCCAGGTCCGTGCGGCCTTCGAGAACGCCGGCGCGCTCAAGCACACCGACGCCGAGCCGATCGGCCCGCGCTCCGGAGCCAAGCGCATCCGCACCTCCGGCCGCGTCGACCTGATCAACCGCAAGACCGAGCAGGCCCACGTGGTCCTCGGCATGCCCGGCCTGGCCCGCACCGACGAGCGCCGCTGGGCGCTCGGCGTGCTGAACACGGCCCTCGGCGGCGGCATGTCCTCCCGCCTCTTCCAGGAGGTCCGGGAGAAGCGCGGCCTGGCCTACAGCGTGTACTCGTACACCTCGGGCTTCGCCGACACCGGGCTCTTCGGCGTGTACGCGGGCTGCCGCCCGAACCAGGTCCACGACGTGCTGCGGATCTGCCGCGGCGAGCTCGACAAGGTCGTCTCCGAGGGGCTCACCGACGAGGAGATCAAGCGGGCGATAGGCCAGCTGTCCGGCTCCACCGTCCTCGGCCTGGAGGACACCGGCGCGATCATGAACCGCATCGGCAAGAGCGAGCTCTGCTGGGGCGACCAGATGTCGGTCGACGACATGCTGGCCCGGATCGCGTCCGTGACCCCGGACGACGTCCGCGCGGTCGCGCAGGATGTACTGGCCCAGAGGCCGTCGCTCGCGGTGATCGGCCCGCTGAAGGAGAAGCAGGCCGCCCGCCTCGACGAAGCGGTGGCCTGAGGCCCCGAGACCCTGACACCTTGAGGGCGCGGGCACCGGCCGCCGGCCGGTGCCCGGCCCCGTACGACAGGAAGCGAAGAAGCATGAGCAGCAAGCTGCGGGTGGCCGTTCTCGGCGCCCAGGGCCGCATCGGCTCCGAGGCGGTCAAGGCCGTCGAGGCCGCCGCCGACATGGAACTGGTGGCCGCCCTCGGCCGCGGCGACAAGCTGGAGACGGTGGCCGAGGCCGGCGCGCAGGTCGCGGTCGAGCTGACCACCCCTGCCTCGGTCATGGAGAACCTGGACTTCCTGATCCGCCACGGAATCCACGGAGTGGTCGGCACCACCGGCTGGACCGAGGAGCGCCTCGCCCAGCTGAACACCTGGCTCGCCGCCTCCCCGCAGACCGGCGTCCTCATCGCCCCGAACTTCTCCATCGGCGCCGTGCTCACCATGAAGTTCGCCGCCCAGGCCGCCCGCTACTTCGAGTCCGTCGAGGTCGTCGAGCTCCACCACCCGAACAAGGTCGACGCCCCCTCCGGCACGGCGACCCGCACCGCGCAGCTCATCGCCGCCGCCCGCGCCGAGGCCGGATGCGCCCCGCAGCCCGACGCCACCGCCACCGCCCTGGACGGCGCGCGCGGAGCGAACGTCGACGGCGTCCCGGTGCACGCGATCCGCCTGCGCGGCCTGCTGGCCCACCAGGAGGTGCTGCTCGGCGGCGAGGGCGAGACCCTGACCATCCGCCACGACTCCCTGCACCACAGCAGCTTCATGCCGGGCATCCTGCTCGGCGCGCGCCGCGTCGCGGCGACCCCGGGCCTCACGTTCGGCCTGGAAAACTTCCTCGACCTCGGCTGATGAGCAGGCAGTAGCACCCATGCGCGCGAAGATCACTTACTTCCTCACGGCCGCCGTCCTGGTCGTCTACTTCGTCCTGGTCGGCAGCCGGGGGGTGATGCTGCTCCGGCAGGGCACCTGGCTGACCGTGACGTTCGGTGCGGCCGTGCTGATCCTGCCGGTCATCGGTGTCTGGTTCCTCTGGAAGAACACGCAGTTCGTGACGAGGGCGAACCGGCTCGCGACCGAGCTGGAGACCGAGGGCGGACTGCCCGTGGACGAGCTGGAGCGGGACCAGTACGGCCGGATCCTGCGGGACTCCGCCGACGAGGTCTTCGCGCGCCGCAAGGCCGAGACGGAGGACGCGCCGGGGGACTGGCGCAGCTGGTTCCGCCTCGCCGTCGCGTACCACGACGCCCGCGACACCCCGCGGGCCCGCAAGGCCATGCAGCGGGCCATCGCCCTGCACGACGGGCCGCGCCGATAGGTTCCGGCCGTACAGGCCTGAGCGGATCCTGTACGGCCTTGCCATCCTGTACTGCCTTCCCGTGCAGCGCCCGTACGGGTCAGGCGGGCACGGCCCGGTATTCGTCGGCCCAGGCCTCGACCCTGTCGGCGGCCCGGTCGAACGCCTCGGTCCGCGACAGGAAATCGGCGTTGTGGTCGGTCAGCAGCACCGGCAGCTCCGCGCCGTCGCGCCCGGCCGCCGTCAGGGCCTGGCCCTGGACGGTCCGCGGCAGCCCCAGCCAGCGCACCGGCTGCTGGACCGTACGGACTTCGGCGATCTCGTCCCAGGTGACCGAGCGGGTCGTGAAGAAGCCCACCCGGCGAAGCCCCGCGGGGCTCACCCAGACGCCCGCCATGAGCAGCCGTACCGCCGTCCCGATCACGCCGAGCGCGGCCGCCAGGCAGACGCCGGCGCCGGCCCAGGCACCCGCGAACGCGATGATCATCGTGGCGAGCAGCATGAACGCCGCCAGCAGGAGCAGCAGGGCGGCGCCGGCCACCCGCCAGGGGCCGGGCCGGTAGGGCCGGCGCCAGCGGTCGGGGTCCTCGTGGGCGAGTACGTCGTCGCCGGCACTGTCTTCGTGCGCGTCGAACGCGCCGTCGGCCGTCAAGAAGGGCAGGGGCACGGCTGTACCTCACTCACATGCACGTTCGGTTGGGCTGTGCCCGTGAGGCTACCGCCCCTCGGAGGCCTCCGACTGCTGCGACTTGGCGGGCGCCTGGTGGGGTTGTAGTGCCGGCATGCCGAAGAGCAGGGCGCCGACGAGCCCCGCCACCACGGTCACCCCGACCAGACTACGGGCGGCTATCTGGGCCGTGCCCAGACGCTCGCGCGGCGGCGGAGTGACATTGCTGCGGAAACGGTCGGCCTCGGCGACGAAGGCGAACGGGACGGGTTCGCTGGGGGTACCGCCCAGCGGTGGCTGGGGGAGAAACATGGAGCGACTCTCCTCACGGTCAGGGCCTTGGGGCGGCGATGGCGGGTGCGTACGGCGTGTACTGGTGAAGACGTACGAGCCGCCCAATCCGTGCCGGAATTCGGGACATTAACCAAATTTTATGGCTGGGCGTCGGCTGAAAGGGTGGCCGAGCCGCCTCCGCGGCCTGCGCGGCATCCGCGCGAGAGCTGCACGGGGAGCCGCGAGGCGCGCCGTAGAGTGGGCGCGCCCCATGTGAGTCGTTCGGAAGGACCCCCGGTGAGCGAGACCGCCGCTTCAGACCTGAAACCAAGCTTCCGCAGTGATGTGACGGTGGAGCTGGTGAAGCACTCCGCCGCCGACTCCGACGTGCTGTGGGCCGCCCGTGTCTCCACGGCCGGTGAGCAGTCGCTCGAAGAACTGCAGAAGGACCCGGAGCGCTCCAAGGGCCTCATCAACTACCTGATGCGGGACCGCCACGGCAGCCCCTTCGAGCACAACTCGATGACCTTCTTCATCAGCGCCCCGATCTTCGTGTTCCGCGAGTTCATGCGGCACCGCGTCGGCTGGTCGTACAACGAGGAATCGGGCCGCTACAGGGAGCTCGAGCCGGTCTTCTACGTCCCGGACGCCGAGCGCAAGCTCGTCCAGGAGGGCCGCCCGGGCAAGTACGTCTTCGTCGAGGGCACCGCGGCGCAGCAGGAACTGACGGGCCGGGTCATGGAGGACTCGTACCGTCAGGCCTACGAGGCCTACCAGGAGATGCTGGCCGCGGGCGTGGCCCGCGAGGTTGCCCGTTCGGTCCTGCCGGTCGGACTTTTCTCCTCGATGTACGCCACCTGCAACGCGCGCTCGCTCATGCACTTCCTCGGCCTGCGCACGCAGCACGAGCTCGCGGCCGTCCCCTCCTTCCCGCAGCGGGAGATCGAGATGGTCGGCGAGAAGATGGAGCAGCACTGGGCCGCGCTCATGCCGCTGACGTACGCCGCGTACAACGCCAACGGTCGCGTCGCCCCGTAAGGACTGGTACAGCCCGATGGGCGCGGATGGACCCATTCCGTACGGATGTGCGGAGTCAAGTCTGAAGTGTCCGTATTGCCACGTTTCGTAAAGTTCATCTAGGCTGATCAAACGGACCCGGCACTGCTTGAACCCCCGAGCAGGCAGTGCCGGGATCCAACACTCCTGACAGCCCGTGCCGGGAGCCACCCCCTCTTGACGTCCCCCGAGGGACCACCGCGAGCATGGCAGCGAGTAGCGTGTTACCCATGGCTCCGATCTCGACTCCGCAGACCCCCTTCGGGCGGGTCCTCACCGCCATGATCACGCCGTTCACGGCTGATGGCGCACTCGACCTCGATGGCGCGCAGCGGCTCGCCGTCCACCTGGTGGACGCAGGCAACGACGGCCTGATCATCAACGGGACCACCGGCGAGTCCCCGACCACCACCGACGCGGAGAAAAACGACCTCGTACGAGCCGTCCTCGAAGCGGTCGGTGACCGTGCCCACGTCGTCGCCGGCATCGGCACCAACGACACCCGCCACACCCTCGAGCTCGCCCGCCAGGCCGAGCGCACCGGCGCTCACGGCCTGCTCGCGGTGACCCCGTACTACAGCAAGCCGCCGCAGGAAGGCCTCTACCGGCACTTCACGGCGATCGCCGACGCCACCGAGCTCCCGGTGATGCTCTACGACATCCCCGGCCGCAGCGGTGTCCCGATCAACACCGAAACCCTGGTGAGGCTCGCCGAGCATCCCCGTATCGTGGCCAACAAGGACGCCAAGGGCGACCTCGGCCGCGCCAGCTGGGCGATCGCCCAGAGCGGACTCGCCTGGTACTCCGGCGATGACATGCTGAACCTGCCGCTGCTGTCCGTCGGCGCCGTCGGCTTCGTCTCCGTGGTCGGCCACGTGGTCACCCCCGAGCTCCGCGCGATGCTCGAGGCCCACCTGGGCGGCGACGTACAGAAGGCCACCGAGATTCACCAGAAGCTGCTCCCCGTCTTCACCGGCATGTTCCGCACCCAGGGCGTGATCACCACCAAGGGCGCCCTGAACCTGCAGGGGCTGCCCGCGGGACCGCTGCGGCTCCCGCTGGTCGAGCTGACGGCCGAAGAGACGGCCCAGCTCAAGATCGATCTTGCCGCCGGCGGGGTACAGCTCTGACATCAGACTTCACAACTGAATAAGCAAGACGAACAAAACAGACGAATGCAAGTGCACGAATGACATGCGCGCCACGTGCCATATGAGGTACGTGGCGCGTGTGGTGAGGAGAGACTTTTGAGCCATCCGCATCCTGAACTCGGGCCGCCGCCGAAGCTCCCCAAGGGCGGCCTCCGGGTCACCCCCCTGGGCGGTCTCGGCGAGATCGGCCGCAACATGACCGTCTTCGAGTTCGACGGCCGCCTGCTGATCGTCGACTGCGGCGTTCTGTTCCCCGAGGAGGAGCAGCCGGGCATCGACCTGATCCTGCCGGACTTCTCGTCCATCCGGGACCGGCTCGACGACATCGAGGGCATCGTCCTCACGCACGGCCACGAGGACCACATCGGCGCCGTCCCCTACCTCCTCCGGGAGAAGCCGGACATCCCGCTGATCGGCTCCAAGCTGACGCTGGCCCTCATCGAGGCCAAGCTCCAGGAGCACCGGATCCGCCCCTACACCCTCGAGGTGAAGGAAGGCGACCGGGAGAACCTCGGCGTCTTCGACTGCGAGTTCATCGCGGTCAACCACTCCATCCCGGACGCCCTGGCCGTCGCCATCCGCACCCCCGCGGGCCTGGTGGTCGCGACCGGCGACTTCAAGATGGACCAGCTCCCGCTGGACAACCGCCTCACCGACCTGCACGCCTTCGCGCGTCTGAGCGAAGAGGGCATCGACCTCCTCCTCTCGGACTCGACGAACGCCGAGGTCCCCGGCTTCGTCCCGCCCGAGCGCGACATCTCGAACGCCATCCGCGGCGTCTTCGCGGGCGCCCAGAAGCGGATCATCGTGGCGAGCTTTGCCAGCCACGTCCACCGCATCCAGCAGATCCTGGACGCCGCGCACGAGTACGGCCGCCGCGTCGCCTTCGTGGGCCGTTCGATGGTCCGCAACATGGGCATCGCCCGTGACCTGGGCTATCTGCGGGTCCCGGCCGGCCTCGTCGTCGACGTGAAGACCCTCGACGACCTGCCGGACGACGAGGTCGTGCTCGTCTGCACGGGTTCCCAGGGCGAGCCGATGGCGGCCCTGTCCCGCATGGCCAACCGCGACCACCAGATCCGGATCGTCCCCGGCGACACGGTGATCCTCGCGTCGTCGCTGATCCCGGGCAACGAGAACGCGGTCTACCGCGTGATCAACGGCCTGACCCGCTGGGGCGCCAACGTCGTGCACAAGGGCAACGCCAAGGTGCACGTCTCCGGCCACGCCTCCGCGGGCGAGCTGCTGTACTTCTACAACATCTGCAAGCCGCGGAACCTCATGCCGGTCCACGGCGAATGGCGCCACCTGCGCGCCAACGCCGAGCTCGGCGCCATGACGGGCGTCCCGAAGGACCGCATCGTCATCGCCGAGGACGGCGTGGTCGTCGACCTGATCGACGGCAAGGCCCGGATCTCCGGCAAGGTCCAGGCCGGCTACGTGTACGTGGACGGCCTCTCGGTCGGCGACGTCACCGAGGCCTCCCTCAAGGACCGCCGGATCCTCGGCGACGAGGGCATCATCTCGGTCTACGTCGTGGTCGACAGCACCACGGGCAAGGTCGTCAGCGGCCCGAACATCCAGGCCCGCGGCTCCGGCATCGAGGACTCGGCCTTCACCTCGGTCATCCCGAAGATCGAGGAAGCCATCGCCCGCGCCGCCGCCGACGGCGTCGCGGAGCCGCACCAGATCCAGCAGCTCATCCGCCGGACCATGGGCAAGTGGGTCTCGGACGGCTACCGCCGCCGCCCGATGATCCTCCCGGTCGTCGTCGAGGTCTGACCTTCGCCGTAGCGCCGTCACTGGAGCGGGGCAACCGGATTTGCGTCCGGGGGCCCCGCTCCAGTACGTTTACGGCTCCACCTCGCACGGCACCCCGGCACATACGTGTGCCCGGACGTGTTCTGCGAGCGGGTGGGATTCAAGACCCAGGGAGACCTGATAAAGTCTGATCCGCCCGAAAGGGAAAGGCCCTCCAACGGCCACCGAATTCAATCCCACTCCGGAAACGGAGCGGAAAGAATCTGGTAAGGTTGGAATCGCCGGAAAGGGAAAACGCGAAAGCGAAGG
>NZ_JBFAJR010000017.1:0-167784 GCF_040655295.1 Streptomyces sp. NPDC050448
AAGGCGGAGGAGGGAGCCAATGCGGTGGGGGCACCTCCCAGCGGTAGCTGGGGGATATTGGCGACCGACGACAACGCGGCAAGGCGCGGTGCCAGACGACCCGGGCCCGGCCCTGATCCGCCGGACACCCCCTAGGGGGGTGTCCGGGGACCGGCGGGCCGGGTCTCGTACCGGCGGCCCGCCGGGGACTCCCGGGGCTGCGGTCAGGAACCGACCGTGGAGCGGCGGAACATGCGGGTCGCCGTGATCTCGCCGTGGATGGTCTCCTGCTCCGGGGACTGCTGGGGCAGGCCCGGGCGCAGGTGCTCCTCGACGCTGATGTACTTCAGGCCCGCCCGCAGGTCCGCGTCGTTGCGCAGCCGGATGACCAGCGGGAACTCGGCGAGGGCCGTGGTGTCGAACAGGCCGGTCGTGTAGAGCAGCTGGACGCCGAGCGCATCGGAGACGGCCCGCTGGAGTTCCAGCAGGTACGTGGCGTTCGCGCGCCCGATCGGGTTGTCGAGGAACAGCGTGCCCGCGTGGCGGTGCTTGTCGCGGCCGCGATCGTTGCTGCGCAGCGCCGCCATCGTGCAGTACAGCGCGATCGCGGCGGTCAGCAGCTGGCCGCCGGAGAAGACGTCGCCCATCTGGCCCACCGGCACGCGCTCGGCGCGCAGCACCGCGTCCGGCTTGAGGATCTCCACCGAGATGCCCTTGGGCTCCAGGGCCGCCTGGACTCCGCGCAGCAGCAGGGACATGCCGTCGCGGCGGCCCTCGCCGAAGGAGGCGCTGCTGTTCTTCTTCACGGCCGCGCGGGTCGCCTCATCGATGACCTCGCCGAGGCGCTCCGTGAGGGTGGCCTGGTCCGGCTCCTCGAAGCGGATACGCAGGAACTCCTGGCCCGACCACTCCCCCAGGCCCTCGGGGAGCTGGGAGAGCCGCTGGGCGGAGCGCAGGGTGGCCAGGGCGGACTCCACCAGTCCGCGCAGCCGGTCGACGATGCTGCCGCGGTTGCGCTCCAGCTGGGTCAGCTCGTCGGTGAGGACGCGCAGCCGGGGTGCGAAGGCCGCCGCCCAGGCCGCGGCGTGCTCGGGCAGGGCGGAGGCGGGCAGTTCGCGGATCTGCTGGCGCGCGGGGGTGCGTACCTGCTCGTACCGGTTGGCGTTGGCGTGCCGGACCAGGATGTCGCTTGCCTCGCGCACGGCCGCCTCGGCGGCCGAGAGGTCGGCCGCGCAGCCGCGCAGGGAGCGGCGGGCCTCGGCGGCGGACTGCCGGGCCTCCTCCAGCGTGCCCGGGTGGGCCGCCGGCTCCTGCTCGTCGTCCTGGTGGGTGTGGTCGCGCAGCAGGTCCCGCAGCATCGCCGCGGTCTCGTCGAAGCCGCCGGCGCCGTCCTCGGCGGTGCGGTGGGCGCGCAGCAGGTCGGCGTGGGCGGCCCGGGCGGTCTCCACGGCCGCGGTGTGCGCGGCGAGCTGGGCGGTGGCGGTGCGCAGGAGGGCCTGGGCCTGTTCGACGTCGCCGGGGATCAGCTCCTCGGGCAGGTCGGTGTGCGCCTCGCCCTCAGTGGGGGCGTGCCGTTCGGCCTCGCCGCGGAGCCGGCCGAGCTGCTCGCTGGCGACCTGCGCGCGGGTCTCCAGCATCTGCACGAGGGCCTCGGCGCGCGCCGCGGCCGCCTGGCGGGAGGGCCCGTCGGCGCCGTCGGTGCCTTCGAGGAGCTGGGCGGCGCGGGTGCGGACCTTGTTGGTGAGCCGGTCGAGTTCGGCGAGGGCGGCGCTCTCGTCGCTCTCGGCGCGGGCCTGCTCGGCGCGCAGGTCGGCGCCGACGCCGACCTTCTCGTACAGCTGGGAGGCGGCCCGGTAGGCCTCGCGGAGGTCGGGCAGCGGCGCCTTGGCGGTGCCGTCGTCCTCGGGCAGGGCCTCGGGGGCGCCGGCGATCTCGGCGCGCTCGGCACGCAGCGCGCGGGCGGTGCGGCGGGCGTCGTCGGCGGCGCGCTGGGCGGCGCGGCGGTCCTCGTCGGCGGCGCGGGCCCGGTCCAGGCAGACCTCGGCGCGGGCCTCGGATTCGGCGGCCTCGTCGGCGAGTTCGCGGACCTTGGCCTGCCAGCCGGCGCGCTCGCGCAGGCGGAAGGCGAGCCCGGCGAGGGCATCGGCGGCGCGGCGGGCCCGCTGGGCGGTGTCCTGGCGCTCGTCGCGGACGCGGGCGGCGTCGGCGGCTGCCTCGTCGGCTTCGGCGCGTACGGTACGGGCCTCCCCGAGCTCGGCGTCGGCCTCCTCGGCGAAGGCACGGGCGGCCTCGGCCTGCTCCGCCAGCTCGGCGAGGCGGCCGGGCGGGCAGCCGGTGCGCCAGGAGGCGAGGCGGGCGGCGAGCTCGCGGTCCCCGGCGAGGCGGGCGGCCAGGTCGCGGATCTCGGTGTCGCGGGCGGTGGCGCGGGTGCGCAGGGCCAGGCGCTCCTCGTCGGCGGCGTGCTCGTCGTGCATGGCCGGGTTCGGCGGTACGAGGAACACCCCGGAGGCGGAGGCGTCGTCGGCCGGGGGCACGGGGGCCAGCAGGGCGGCGGCGGTACCGACGGCCACGGTGGAGCGGGGCAGCAGGGCGGCGCCGGAGAGGACCTCGCGGGCCCGGGAGTGGGTGTCGGGGTCGGTGATGACGACGCCGTCGACGAGCTCGGGGCGGGCCGCGAGGACGGCCGCGTGGTCGGCGGGGTCCACGGACTGGGCGAGGTAGCGCCAGCCGGGCAGGGCCGGGATGCCGTGTTCGCCGAGGTACTCGACGGTGGCGAGCACGTCGGGGCCGGGCGGCAGCAGGCCGCCGTCGCCGAGCGCGCCGAGGATGCGGGCGTCGTCGGCGGCGGCGGTGCGCAGCTCGAACAGCTGGCGTTCGGCCGAGGCGACTCCGTCGGTGAGCAGGTGGCGCAGGTCGTCGGCGTTCCGGTCGAGGTCGGCGACGGTGAGCCCTCCCGCGGTGGTGGGCCGGCCGGGGGCCCCGGTGGCGGATGCGCCGCCGGGCAGGCCGGTGGCCGCAGCGGGGCCCGGGACCCCGGAGCCGGCCGTCGGGGTCTGGGCGCCGGACCCGGCCGCGGGGTGGCCGGGGGGCTGCGTACGGGATCCGGCAGCCGCCGGAGACGCGCCCTCGCCCGCGTCTGTGGCCGTGGCGTAGCCGGACGGCGCAGCGGAGCCCGTGGAGGCGCCGGGCGTGCCGTTCCGCGTGCCCGTACGCGGGTGCGGGAGGAAGGTGTCGGGGACCGGCGGGAGGCCCAGCAGCTCGGCCAGGCGGGGGGAGGCGGCGAGGGAGGACGCCGCCCGGTGCTCGGCGTCGTGCGCGGCCTCGGCCGCGTCGGCGGCGTCCGCGGCGCGGGCGGCGGTGAGTTCGGCGCGGGACTCCGCGGCGGCCGCTTCGCGGGCGGCGTCGGCGGCGGTGCGGGCGGCGTCGCGGGACTCGTCCCAGGCGGCCACGGCGGTCTTCTCGGCGTCACTGGCGGCGAGGGCCGCGCGGGCCGGGTCCGCGTCGGGCGCCGAGTCGTCGAGCCAGCCGGCACGGACGGCCTCGGCGGTCTCCTGCTGGACCTCGGCGAGCCTGGCCCGCAGGTGTTCGGCCTCGCTGCGGGCCCGCTGGGCTGCCGTGGCGGCGGAGGTGGCATCGCGGTGGGCGGCCTCGCCCGTCTCCTGGAGGGCGGCGGACCGCTCCTCCTCCTCGTTGGCGACGCGCTCCCCGTCCTCGGCGGCGGTGTGCAGGGCCCGTACGAGCGCGGCGGCGGCCGTGGCGCGGGCGGCCAGTGCCGGGGCGGCGTCCCGCTCGGCCTCCAGGATCGCGGCGGCCACCCGGGTGGAGCGGTCGGACGCGGCGCGGTGGCGCAGCACGATCTCGGCGGCCTGCCACGCGGAATGCAGGGTGCGGGCTTCGAGGAGTTCGCGGCGCTGTGCGGCGGCGGCCTTGTCCGCGACGGTCAGCGCCAGCGAGGCGTGCCGGTAGGCGAGTTCGGCGGAGACGGCGGCGCTGCGGGAGCGGGCGGACTCGGCGGAGGTGACCCCGTGGGCGGCGCCGGTGACCCGCTGGGCGAGGTCGGCGGCGCGGCCGCGCTCCTCGGCGGCGCGGGCGGACAGCCGCCGGGCGAGGGTGCGCGTACGGCGCTCCGCGCCCGCGTGGACGTCGCGGAGCCGGGAGCGGGTCCCGGCCGCCTCGACGATCTTGGTGAGCAGGTCCACCGAGCCGGCGGTGAAGTCCCGCTCGGCCATCAGCTCGGCGCGGCGGCCGAGCTTGTTGCCGAAGCCGTGGACCAGGTCGGCGAGGCCGTCGGTGTCGCGGTTGTCGGTGACGGCGCGCAGCAGGAGGTCGGTGAAGTCGGAGTCCTTCTTGACCGCGAAGAGGCCGGCGGCCTCGCCCTCGTCGGCGTTCATCTCGCGCTGGTAGCGGAAGAGTTCGGGGTCGAGGCCGAGTTCGGTGAGGTGCTCGTTCCAGCGGTCGTGGATCTCCTCGAAGTACACCTCGAGGTGCGGGTACGCCTTGCCGGCCTCGGTGAGGGCGTCGCGGAAGCCCTTCATCGTGCGGCGCCGGCCCTGGGCGCCGGAGGCGCCTTCGACGGACGGGCGGACGGCGGTGGCCTCGGCGACGGGGAGGTTGTCCAGGCTCAGGCCCGGGCCGGGGCGGAAGGAGTACCAGGCCTCGGCGAACTTGCGCGGGTCGTTGGAGACCTGGCGGCCGCGCCATTCGCTGACCTTGCCGACGACCACGCACTCGCCGGTCTGGGTGTGCTGCCATTCCAGGGCCACGTGGCCGCAGTCGTCGGCGAGCAGGAACTTGCGCAGCACGCCGGAGCTGGCGCCGCCGAGGGTGTTGCGGTGGCCGGGCAGCATCACCGAGAAGATCAGCTTGAGCAGGACGGACTTGCCGCCGCCGTTCTCCAGGAAGAGCACGCCGGCGGGCGCGGGGCGGCGCGGCGGGCCGGTGGGCTCGTCCTCGAAGAACTCCGCCTGGGCGGGCGCCGGGTGGGGCACCGGCTCGCCGACTCCGCGCAGGTCGAGCACGGTGTCGGCGTAGCGCGCACCGGCGGGCCCGATGGAGTAGAGGCGGATCCTGGACAGCTCGTACATGGCGGCGGACTCTCGTGATGTCTCGTGGGTCGTACGTGGATCGTGCGTGGGTCGTACGTGGCTCGTACGGAGGCAGGTCGGGCGGCGGAACTCAGGCGTGGAAGGGCAGGCCGGCGTCGGCGGCGAGCTCCAGGTCGTCGCCCTCGGGCGGCGGGAGGAGGCTGGCGGAGCCGTCGCTGACGGGGACCACGCCGAGTTCCAGGAGCTCGGCCATGGCCGCGCTGCCCGCCATGTCGCGGACCTGGAGCTGGTAGCGGGGGGTGGTGCGGTAGGTGCCGCCGGCGTCGTCGCCGGTGCGCTGGAGGAACCCGGAGTCGGTGAGGAAGGCGGCGGCCTTGCCGACGATGCCGGTGGTCGAGCCGGCGAGGCGGCGGGCGTCCTTGGTGGCGCCGGTCGCACTGCGGCGGGCGTAGACGCGCCAGGCGGCTTCGAGGCCGGGGGCGTCGGTGGCCGGGTCGGTGTTCTCGCCGAGTTCCTCGGCGCGCTCCTCCAGGCGGCGGCAGGTCTGCCGGACGAACGCGTCGACGCCGTTGACGGTGACGCGGCCGATGTAGCCGTCGTCGGCGAGGTCCTCGGGGCGGGGGAAGGCGAGCGCGGCGACGGCGAGGTGGGCGAGGCCGTGCAGGAACCGGTCGGCGGAGTCGGCGGTGGTGCGGCGGGCGTAGTCGCCCATGCGGACGGCGAACACGGAGTCCTCGCCGGCGGCGACGGCCATGCCGGCGCGCGGGGACACCTCCAGGACGACGAGACCGAGGCCGGTGGCGACGGCGTCGGCGAGGCGGCCGAAGGCCGGGTCCTCGCGGTAGCGGCGCAGCAGCTCGGCGTACTCCGCGTCACGGGCGGGGAGCAGCTTGGGCTGCAGCCCGAAGGCGACGAGCCGGGCCGCGTCCGCGGCGTCGGCGGGGGTGACGGTCCCTCCGGGGGCGGGCGCGACGGGAGCCGACGGCGCGTCGGGCTCGCTCCACGCGGGGTACTCGGCGTGGTGGTCGCTCACGGGTGGATCTCCTCGACGGTGCGGTGTTCGTGATGTGCGGCGGCCGGCAGGCCTTGCGGCATGGCCGCTCCGGCCGCAGGCGGACAGGCCGGTCCACCGGCGCGACCGGCACGACCGGGCAGCGTGGCCACGGGCGGGACGGCCCGTCCACCAGCGCGAACGGGCGGGACAGCGCTCCGGCGACGGACCGCGGAGGCCGACACGACAGCGGCCCGGACGACCCGTCCACCGGCACGACCGGGCAGCGTGGCCGCAGGCCGGACGGCCGGTCCACCGGCGCGAACGGGCGGCGTGTCAGCCGTGGCGTGGCCGAGCCCCGTGACAGCGGCCGGCGGGCCCGGACGACGGCCCGGCCGGACGGTGGTCATGCCGCCTCCGTGCGGTCCGCCGTCATCGCGGCGGCGTCCAGGAGGGCCGTGCCGACGATCAGGTCCGCGCCGCCGAACTCGGGGTCGTCGAGCTCCGTGCCGTCGTCCACCGCGAAGAGCAGCCGCTCCTCGCCCTGGCGGTACGCCGTGCCGACCGCCGGGCTCGCCGCGTGGACGGCCAGCAGGGCCACCAGGTACGGCAGGTCCGGGTCACTGCGCCGGGCCTGCGCGAGCAGGCCCGAAAGACGGCGCGGGGCGTCGTGCGGCAGGTCCAGGAGCTCCATCGCGGCGGCGAGCTGCTCCTCGCTGAAGCGGCTGTCGTCCGGGGTCGCGATGAGATCCGGCTCCGGCATCTCCGCTCCGAGGTGCTCGCGCTCCACCGGCGGCGTCAGCAGTATCTCGACGAGGTCGGCGACGCGCACGGAGACGGGCGTGCGCAGGCCCGTGCCCGCCGCGAAGAAGGCGTCGGTGACCCGGCCGGCCTGCGCGACCGGCAGCGGCAGGATCGGGGCCACGAGCTGCCCGTACAGGTCGATCCCGGAGTGCGGCGCCGGGGCCGCGAAGGCCTGGCGGTCCTGCTCGGCGCGGAACAGCGGGCCCGCGTCCAGCAGCCTCGACTGGAGCTGGGTGTGGCGGCGGATGCAGTCCTTGACGATGTCGACGAGCTCGGCGGCGCGCCGCTTGTTCTCCGGCTCTTCCGCCTCGTCGCGCGCCCGGCGGATGTTCGTCAGGATCGCGTTCTCGTGCCGGTAGCGGTCGGCGACGTGGTCGAGGGCCTCCTCGATCATGTCGGGCACGGACTGGAGCCAGTCCACCGCCCGGACGTTGCGCCGGGTCGCGTCCAGCGTGCGGCGCAGGGTCTCGGCGTACTGCACCGTGCGGTACCGGGCCTGCTCGGCGGCGAGCTGGGCGTCCGCCAGCCGGCCGCGGCTGATCAGGACCTCCAGTTTCACCTCGGCGGCGATCTGGGCGCTGGTGACGTCCGTGTCGAGGGCGCCGACCAGAACGTTGACGGCCTCGTCCGTCGTACGGAGGTAGACCGCGCCGCCGTAGCCGGGGACCTCTTCGATCAGCTTGAAGTCGTAGTCCCTGCGGACGTACACCCCGTCGGGCCCGAACGTGCCGTAGATCGCACGGAAGCCCCGGTCGACGCTGCCGACGTTGATCAGGTTCTCGAGCACCCAGCGGGCCACCCGCTCGTGCTCGGACGCCGGGCGGTGCGGTGCCTGCGCGGCGACGCGCGGCAGCAGCCGGGCCACTATCTGCTCGTGGTCGGCGCCGGTGTCGAAGTCCATGTTGAGCGTGACGAGGTCGATCGCGGCGAGCGCGACCTCCGCCATCGCGTAGATCCCGTACTCGCCGACGAGATTGGCCTTGCGTACGTCGAGGTCGTGCAGCGGGGCGGTGCAGGCGAGCGCGCGCAGCCGCCGGGCCAGGCCCTCGTCGGCGGCCGGGCCCGGCGCCGGGGACGGAAGGGTCTTCGCCGGGGCAGGGAGAGTCACGGACAAAGACTAGGCGCTGACCCTGACAACATCCCAAACGGCATGGTTCGGCCGGATCGGTCCCGGGCGTCGCCGAACGCGTCACCGCGGTGCGGGCACTGTTCTACGCTCACCGCATGGCTTCCATGATCACACCTCTGATCACTCCTCCGAACACACCTCTGATCGACCTCAACGCCGATCTCGGTGAGGGCTTCGGACGCTGGACGCTGACCGACGACGAGGCCCTGCTGTCCGTCATCACCAGCGCCAACGTGGCGTGCGGTTTCCACGCCGGGGACCCGTCCATCATGCGCCGGGTCTGCGAGCTGGCCGCGGAGCGGGGCGTACGGATCGGCGCGCAGGTCTCGTACCGCGATCTGGCGGGCTTCGGGCGGCGCTCCATGGACGTGCCCGCGGGCGAGCTGGCCGACGAGGTGGCGTACCAGATCGGGGCGCTGGAGGTCTTCGCACGGGCGGCCGGCTCCCGGGTGTCGTACGTGAAACCGCACGGCGCGCTGTACAACCGTACGGTCCACGACGCCGACCAGGCGGGCGCGGTCGTCGCCGGGGTCCGGACGGCGGTCGGGGCCGACGACCTGCCGGTGCTCGGCCTGCCGGGCTCGCTGCTGCTGGCCGCCGCCGAGGCGGCGGGGCTCACGGCCGTACCGGAGGCGTTCGCCGACCGGGCGTACACGCCGGCCGGGACGCTGGTGCCGCGCAGTGAGCCGGGGGCGGTGCTGCACGACCCGGATGCCGTGGTCGCCCGCGCGGTCGGGATGGCCGCCGAGGGCGCCGTGACGGCCGCCGACGGCTCCCGGGTGGTGGTGGCGGCGCGCTCGCTGTGCCTGCACGGGGACACCCCGGGGGCGGCGCAGCTCGCCCTGCGGGTCCGCGAGGCGCTGGGCGCGGCGGGCGTCCGGGTGGAGGCCTTCGCGTGAGGCCGCTGGCGGTCGGAGGTGAGGCGCTGCTGATCGAGCTGGACTCGGCGGCAGAGGTGGCCGCGCTCCACGCGGAGCTGCTGCGGCGGCGGGACGCGGGCGAGCTGGGCGGCGTACGGGACGTCGTGCCGGCGGCGCGGACCGTGCTGCTGGACGGCGTGCGCGAGCCGGGCGCGCTGGCGGAGCGGATCGCGCGCTGGGAGGTGCCGCCGCTCGCGGAGACCGAGGGGCCGCTGGTCACCGTCCCGGTGCGGTACGACGGGCCGGACCTGGCGGAGGTGGCCCGGCTGTGGGGGGTCGCGGAGCGGGAGGTGGCGGGCATCGTCGGGGGGACGGTCTTCCGGGTGGCCTTCTGCGGGTTCGCGCCCGGCTTCGGCTACCTGACCGGGCTGCCGGAGCAGTTCCACCTGCCGAGGCGGGACACGCCCCGTACGGCCGTCCCGGCGGGCTCGCTGGCACTGGCGGGCGAGTACGCGGGGGTGTACCCGCGCTCCTCCCCCGGCGGCTGGCAGCTGATCGGGACCACGGACGCGGTGCTCTGGGATCCGGAGCGGGAACCGGCGGCGCTGTTCGCGCCGGGGGTGCGGGTGCGGTTCGAGGAGGTGGCGGTGTGAGGGGCGCTGCGCTGGAGGTGGTGCGGCCCGGGGCGCTGACCACGGTCCAGGACCTGGGGCGGCCCGGGTACGCGCACCTGGGGGTGCCCCGGTCGGGCGCACTGGACGCGGGGGCGCACGGGCTGGCCAACCGGCTGCTGGGCAACCCGCCGGAGGCTGCTGCGCTGGAGACCACCCTGGACGGGGTCGGCCTGCGGGCGCTGGCCCCCGTGACCGTGGCGGTCACGGGCGCGCCTTGTGCGGTACGGGTGTCCGGCCGGGCGGTGGCCTGGGGGGCTCCGGTCCGGCTTCGGGCGGGGGCGGAGCTGGAGGTGGGCCGGGCGGAGTCGGGGGTGCGCAGCTACGTCGCGGTGCGGGGAGGGTTCGCCGTACCGCCGGTGCTGGGCAGTCGCTCGACGGACCTGCTGTCGGGGCTGGGGCCGGGCGTGCCGGCCGCCGGGACGGTGCTGCCGGTGGGTGCGGCCGGGCCGGATCCGGTCTGCGGGGCGGACGCGCTGCGGGTGCCGGGGGCGCCGACCGAGCTGGTGCTGCCGTTGCGGCTGGGGCCGCGGGCGGACTGGTTCGAGCCGGCTTCGATCGCGGCCCTGTGGCGTGCGGAGTTCCGGGTCTCGCCGGCGTCGAACCGCATCGGACTCCGCACCGAGGCCGGGGCACGGCTGATGCGCAGCCGCGGCGGTGAACTCCCGAGCGAGGGCATGGTGCTGGGTGCCGTGCAGGTCCCCCCGGACGGCCTGCCGGTGGTGTTCCTGGCCGACCATCCGGTGACGGGCGGATACCCGGTCGTCGGGGTGGTCCCCGCGGGCCCACCCCTGGACGCGGCAGCCCAGGCAAGACCGGGAGTGCCGGTGAGGTTCGTGCGGCGGTAGGGGGATGGGGCGGGGGCTTCGGGGGGCAGGTGGAGGGCGGGGGCGGGGCCTGCGGACTCGGGGTCGGGAGGGCCGGCCGGGACGCCGGGGGGCCGGTCCGTGAACGCGGCGTCGGAGGGGCCGGGGGACGCCGGGGGCGGGCCGTCGACTCGGGGTCGGGTGAGCGGGTCGGGACGCCGGGTGCGCTGGCTGCTCGGGGGTCGGGACGGCTGGTCGGGACTTCGGGGCGGGGTTTCGGTCGGCCGGGGTCGGTGGAGTGTCCGGGGGCGTCCCGTCAGTCCACTGTCCTTCCGTTGCGGTCCGGGCCGTCAAGGGCGCTCCTTCGTCGCGTCGCTTCGCGATGTCGCTGCGCTCCACCCTTGACTGCCCGGCCCACCCCGGAAAGACGAAGACTGTCGGGAAGCCCCCGAAGGATGGCCGGGAGGTTCACGTTCCGATGAGCGCCCATCAGAGATGCCGAGCAGAGGCCCCTGTCATCCGCACCCAACTCACCAGGACCACCGACCCGGACGGCGATGGGGGCACGGGGAGGCCAGGCCCCTCAAGGGCCCATAGCAAGCCCTTTCCGCGTCCGGGCGGGGTCAACCTGCACCAGACAGCGGCGAGATGACCATGCCGGTAGACGTGGGCCCGTGCACGCGTCAGATCGCTACGCGCTCCTCCCGGCCTGGCGTCGGACGACCGTCCGGGGCTGGAGCCGCCACAGTTCGCGGTGTGACCCTCATGGATCGGCGACTGACCGTCGTGTGAGCTAATGACCCAACAGCGAGCAGGGGGTTGCGAGATGGGCAATGCAGTTCGTAGACGTGTGGCACCGGTGATGGAAGCCGCACGTGCGAGTCTCGGGTCCTACGACCACGTCGACGCGGTGGCAGCCGACGTACCGGCCGGCACCAGTGCCGTCGAGTTCGCCCGGTCGGTTCTGACGGGAAGCCCCCGATGGGTGGACCGACTGATGTCGCTGCGCGACAAGGCGGTGGCCCCCCTTGGCCTGCAGGTGCAGGAGCGGGGACGGCCGCAGGACACCCGGATCGAACCAGGCGTGAAGAAGGGACCTTTCCGCGTCCTGGAGGTCACAGAGGACGAGGTCCTCTGCGGTGACAACGACAAACACCTCGACTTCCGCGCCTCGTTCGCCGTGCGCTCGAAGGCGGACGGATCGGGCAGCGAGGGCGTCATCACGACGGTCGTCCGTTTCAACCGCCGCTACGGCCGTCTGTACTTCAAAGCCATCGAGCCCTTCCACCACCTCATCGTGGCCAGCCTCCTCTCCCACGCCGGCCGCCCCACCGGATGACGGCCTGATCGTCGCCAGGTGACACCAGCCGCCTCCCCGTCGTGGGCGGCTCACGTCCAACCCATGGCTGGCCCATTGCCGCGTGGTCACCTCAGCTGCGTAGTGGTCGTAGGCGGCGCCTGTGCCCAGCCCCGGGCGGTCGTCTGACGCTGAGAAATGAGGAGCGCGTAGCGATCTGACGCGTGCACGGGCCCACGTCTACCGGCATGGTCATCTCGCCGCTGTCTGGTGCAGGTTGACCCCGCTCGGACCCGGAACCTCTGACGTATGGGCCCTTGAGGGAGTCTTCCCCTCCCCGCGCCCCCGTCACCGGCCGGGCTCGGTGGTCCGGGTGGGCCGGCTCCGGACGACAGGGAGCCGCCGGTCGGCATCTCTGATGGGCCCGTCTCTGGATCCGAACCTCCCGGCCATCCTTCGGGGGCTTCCCGACAGTCTTCGTCTTTCCGGGGCGGGCCGGGCAGTCAAGGGTGGAGCGCAGCGACATCGCGAAGCGACGCGACGACGAGGAACGAGGAGGAGCGCCCTTGACGGCCCGGACCGCACCGGAAGGACCGTGGACTGACGGGACGCCCCCGGACACTCCACCGACCCCGGCCGACCGAAACCCCGCCCCGAAGTCCCGACCAGCCGTCCCGACCCCCGAGCAGCCAGCGCCCCCGGCGTCCCGACCAGCTCACCCGACCCCGAGCAGCCAGCGCCCCCGGCGTCCCGACCGGACCTCCGGTCCGCCTCGGCGCCCTCGGCGCCCGTCCCGCCCTACACCGCCGACTCCGGTGCGATCCTGCTGCGTACCGCCGACTGGACGTCTTCTTCCTCCGCCGGGTCCGACGCCAGTCTGCGGAGCCTCGGCGCGACGCGGGCGTCCGCCGTTTCCGCGTGGTGGGCCGCCACCTCGCGGGTGGTCTCCTCGCAATCCCAGAGGCATTCCACCGCGAAGCCCGCCGCGAAGGACGGGTCCGTGCTGGCCAGCGCGCGCGCCGCGCGCCCGCGCAGGTGGGACGAGGCCGTCTCGCGGTAGATGTGGCGCAGCACCGGTGCCGCGCAGCCGATGGAGAGCCGGCCGGCCCCGTCGACCAGGGCGAACAGCCGCTGGGCGTCCGGGCCGGAGCCGCGGACCGTGGAGCGGAGGGCGCCCAGGACGAGGGCGGTGTCCTCGGCTCCGCCTCGGGCGGCCAGGAGGGCGGCTGCGGCCTCGCCCAGCGCGTCGGGGCGGTGCACCCACTGCCGGGCCCGGTCGACGGCCGCGGGGCCGCACATGCGCTCGTACGCGGCCACGGCGGGCTCGTCCCCGGCGGCTTCGATGAGGTCCAGTACGGCCGGGTTCTCCGGTTCGGCGAGGACCAGGTGGTGCAGGGCGGTGGCCCGGGCGGCTTCGCCGGCGGCGCCGGCGGCGGCGGCGAGGATCGCGGAGCGGTCCTCGGGTGCGGCCACGGCGGCGAGACAGCGTGCGGCGGGTACGTGCAGCGGGGTTCCGCGGCGCAGCCCGTCGGCGGCCCAGTCGAAGACGGCCTGGACTCCCCAGCCGGGCCGGGGCCCGTTCGGGGTGAGCTGGCGCTGCCAGCGGTCGAAGGAGCCCTGCTGGCGGGCTGCGCGCAGGCGGTCGCCGTATGCGGGTGACTCTTCCCACAGGCACCAGGGGCGGGGCTCGTACGCGTCGCGGACGGCGGCGGCCAGCTGCGCCTCGCCCTCGGCCGTGGCCGGGAATCTCGCGAGGATGGGCGTGGCGAGGCCGCGCAGCCCCTCGTCGTCGTCGCGCAGGGCTAGCTCGTCGAGGGCCCAGGCCCAGTTGGCGCCGGAGGCGGCGTAGCGGCGCAGCAGCATGAGCGCGTCGTCGCGGCCGTACGAGGCCAGGTGGCCCAGGACGGACAGGACGAGGCCGGTCCGGTGGTCCGTGTCGTCGACGAGGTCGTCGGCGCTGAAGAGGTGGCTCTCGATCTCGCCGAGCGGGCCGTCGAGATCCAGGTACAGGCGCGCGTAGTACAGCGAGCGGTTCTCGACCTGCCAGTCCTGGCGCGGATCGCTGACCACGCACTGGTCCAGGGCCGCGAGGGCCTCCGCACGGGGCGCCGCGAGGGCGTGCAGCGTGCCGTCGCCGCGGCCCCGCTGGAGGAGCCCGAGCAGGGTGCCGCTTGGCGCTATGACTGGTTCGAACATGGAAATGGCCTCAAATCAAGCTGGGGACGCAACCGGGAATCGAGATTCACAGGGCCGCGTAACAGCATGTGAGGACGTCCGCCGTCATGTTCCGCTCGATGTAGACCATTGCCTTCTCACTCTCGTCGGTGCTTCGCGACCAGGGCGGTCGGTTTGCGCGGGGGGTGGGCCCGGACACCCGTCGTGTCCTGCCCGCTCCTGCCCGTCCGCCGTGTTCGCGAATCGAATCCGACGCCATGATGACCCAGCCGGTTTGTGCGCCGCGACCACATTTACGGCCGCCGTGACCAACCCGTGAGGTAACGGACCGGTCAGACCGTGCCAGGTCACGGGCAAAAACGGACTACTCGGCTCCGAAGAGTTCCAGCAGGTCGGCCTTGGCGAACATGCGGGCGGTGTCCACGGCGGAGGGGGTTCCGGCCGTCGGGTCGGCGCCTCCGGCGAGCAGGGCGCGGATGACGGCCTCCTCGCCCTTGAAGACGGCGCCGGCGAGCGGGGTCTGGCCGCGGTCGTTGGCGCGGTCGGCCTCGGCGCCGCGGGCCAGCAGGGCCGTGACGGTGACGGCGTGGCCGTGGTAGGCGGCCAGCATGACGAGGGTGTCGCCGCGGTCGTTGGTGAGGTTGGCCGGGACCCCGGCGTCGAGGTACGCGGTGAGCGTCTCGGTCTCACCCTGGCGGGCGAGGTCGAAGATCTTGGTGGCCAGCTCGATGACGTCCTCGTCGGGAGCGCCCTGGGAGCCGCCCTTGGTGGGCTCGTGCTCGCTCATCGGTCGTACCGCCTTTCACTCGCTGTCGGCATGAGGTTCCCCGGCCGGCGGGCAGGGGGGCGTACGGCGCTGCAGCCGTACGGGTGAATCGCCAGAGTAGCGCCCGGACCTGCACATACGGCGGCCAGGCCGAGGCAAGGATCCCCGTTGGCGCGGGTTGGCACCGGGTTGGTCCGGTTGGCCCCGCTTCGCACCGGACCCGCCAGCCAGGCTGCGCCGAGCAAGTGAAAAAACCCTGGATTCACCCGTATGCACCTTTTATCGCATTGATACTTCCTGTGAGCCTGGAACAACTGATGGTGACCGTCCCCACCCACCAGGAGAACCTCTCATGATCCTGTCCATCTCAGGCGTCGTCCTGCTCGGCATCATCGCCTTCCTCTTCTTCAAGAAGGACGGGATGAAGCTGTCCCACGCGTTCGTCTGCGCGCTGTTCGGCTTCTTCCTCGCCGGCTCCGCCATCGCCCCGAGCATCACGGCGAGCACGGCGAGCCTCGCGAGCCTGCTCGGCGGGATCAAGCTCTAGGGGGTGTCCGGCGGATCAGGGCCGGACACCCCCTAGCGCCGCCCCGACCGCACCGTCCCGCACCGCCCACCACTCCAGGAGATGCCCGTGGCCTGGCGCCCACTCCCCCGCATCCTCAGCAGCGGCACCCCGTCGCTGGCCCGGGGCCGCGACCTTGCTCGCACGGCCGCCGACAGCGCCACGGACGTCCTCCATCCGCTCCTCGTCATCGGGCGCGGCCTGCGCGTCCTGGCCTCGGCCGGGCGGCGCAAGTGGATCCAGGCGCCCAAGGACAAGCGTGGTCCCGCGCTGTTCCTGGGAGCCGCCTGCCTCCTCGTGGTCGCGCTGGTCCCGTACGGACCCCTCCTCGCCCTGATCACCCTGATGGCGGCGGCGGCCTGGCACGGACGCGACCGGACCCCGGTGAAAACCGGGCCCAGCGATGCCGAGACCGAACGGCTGGGGTCCCTCTACGAGGCCCTGGTGCCGTACTTCTCCACCGCCGAGGACCCGAGCCCGCTCTTCACCCACGGCGGGGAGTGGGACAAGGCGTTCAGCGACTACGCCTTCGACGGGGCGGGCCGCATCACCCGGCTCCGGATCCGCTACCCCGCCTATTTCACCGACGGTGAACCCGCCTCGCGGGCCCGGATCGAGGCCCTGCTGCACGCCAAGTCCGGGCGCGGCCGGGAGTACCTGTTCGACTGGGACGAGGAGGGCAACCATCTCGACCTGACGGTGCTCGCGGCGCTGCCGACGGGCATCGCCGCCCAGCTGTTCGTCACCTCGCCCGGCGAGACCGTGCTCGGCTTCACCGACACCGGCAGTGTGCAGCGCACCCTGCCCGTCCTGGAGGACGACAAGCCGCGCGACGTGCCGCCGGTGATCTGGCGCACCGGTCCCCGCTCCACCGAGCCGCACCTGCTGGCCGTCGGACAGCCCGGCTGCGGCGCCTCGACCCTGCTGCGCTCGATCGCCCTGCAGGCGCTGCAGCACGGGGGCGAGGTGCTGATCGTCGAGGGCGGCGGCAGCGGGGAGTTCTCCTGCCTGTCCGGGCGTACGGGCGTGCTGGCCGTGGAGTGCGGTCCGGCCGGGGCGCTGACCACCCTGGAGTGGGCCGCGCGCGAGACCGAGCGGCGGCTGATCGCCACGCACCGGGCCCGCGAGGCCGGCCGACCCGCGCCCGAGGACACCCGCCGGCCGCTGTGGATCCTGCTGGACCGGCCCAGCGTCCTCGCGCACCTCGCGGCCGCCGACGGGAGCCCCGATCCCCTCACCCGGCTCCAGGTGCCGCTGCGGCACGGGCGCGCCGCGCACATCACGGTCGTGGTGGCCGAGCAGTTCGACCACCTGGAGCTGCTGAACGACGCCGTCTGGCAGCACACCCGGGCCCGGGTCGTGCTCGGGCCCGCCTCGATCCAGCAGATCACCGACGTGCTGGGGCTGCCGCCGCACACCACTCCGACACTCCAGGTACCGCCGGGGCGCGGGTACGCCCGGCTCGGCACGGGTCCCGTGCACCGGTTGCAGGTGCCCGCCACGCCGGACCCGTACGACGACGCCACGCACCCGGCGCACCGCCGGGCGGTGCAGGAGCTGCTGCCCGGGCGGCAGCTGCCGGCGCCGGGCGGACCGGGCCGTGTGACGCTGTCGAAGCCGCTGCACATCGTCCAGCCGCCCGCCCGGGCGCAGGGCCCGTCGAGCGACGCCGAGGAGATCGAGGAGGTCCCGGCCGAGGCTCCGCCGGCCCGCGGTCCGTGGCCCGTCGGCCCCTGAACACCCGGGCCCGCGGCGCGCGGGCCGTCCCCCGCCGTGCCGTACGCCCTGCGCGCTACACCCTGTGCCCTACGCCCTACGCGACGAAGGTGCGCGGGGGCTCCGCGCCGCTGCCGCCCGCGCCCGTGCCGACCAGCCGGGCGGCCGCCGCGAGCCGGACCGCGGCCTCCTCGGCCACCGGCCCGCCGACGGTGAACGGCAGCCGGACGTAGCCCTCGAAGGCCCCGTCGACGCCGAACCGCGGCCCCGAGGGGACCCGTACGCCGACCCGCTCCCCCACCTCGGCCAGCCGGGAGCCGGACAGCCCGCCCGCGCGGGCCCACAGGGTCAGCCCGCCCTGCGGGACCGCGAACTCCCAGTCCGGCAGCTCCCGGCGCACCGCGGCGACCAGCGCGTCCCGGTTCTCCCGGGCCTGGTCGCGGCGGATCTCCACGGCCTCCGCCCAGCCGCCGGTCCGCATCAGCCAGTTGACCGCGAGCTGCTCCAGCACCGGCGTGCCGAGGTCGGCGTACGCGCGTGCCGCGACCAGGCTCCGGATGACGTCGGGCGCCGCGCGGACCCAGCCGATCCGCATGCCGGCCCAGAAGGCCTTGCTGGCGGAGCCGACGGTGATCACGGAGGAGCCGGCCGGGTCGAAGGAGCAGACCGGGCGGGGCATCTCGAGTTCCGGGTCCAGCTGGAGCTCGGCCATGGTCTCGTCGACGACGAGTACGGTGCCGGCCGAGCGGGCCGCCTCCACCATGGCGCGGCGCTGCTCGTCCGAGGCCAGGGCGCCGGTCGGGTTGTGGAAGTCGGCGACGACGTAGGCGAGGCGGGGAGCGGCGTCGCGCAGCACCTGCCGCCAGACGGTCATGTCCCAGCCGGTCAGGCCGTCGGCCATCGCGACGGGCACGAGGCGGACGCCGGCGGCGCGCATGAGCTGGAGGATGTTGGCGTAGGAGGGGGATTCGACGGCGATCCGCTCGCCGCGGCCGGCGAAGAGGCTGCAGATGGCGTCGATGGCGCCCATCGCGCCGGTGGTGACCATGATCTGCTCGGGCATGGTGGGGATGCCGCGCTCGGTGTAGCGGTCGGCGAGCATCCGCCGCAGGGCGGGGAGCCCGGCGGGGTAGTCCCCGTGGGTGTGCGCGTACGGCGGGAGCTCTTCGAGGGCGCCCTGTACGGCTTTGGTGAGCCAGGGCTCGGGGGCCGGGAGCGCGGCGCAGCCGAGGTCGATCATCGAGCCGAGGGACTCGGGCGGCAGCGGTTCCAGCCCCCGGGCGGGCAGCGGGTTCCCGGCCGGTACGGAGGTCCAGCTGCCGGCGCCGCGGCGGGACTCCAGGAAGCCCTCCCCGCGCAGGGCCTCGTACGCGGCGGCGACGGTGGTGCGGGAGAGGGAGAGGGAGACGGCGAGCTCCCGCTCGGCGGGCAGCCGGGCGGCGACGGGGACGCGGCCTTCGAGGACGAGCAGCCGGATGCCGTCGGCGAGGGTCCGGTAGGCGGGGAGTTTCTTCGCCCCGGGGACGCCGGGCCGATCCTGCTGGGAGGTGATGAGACGGGCGAGCTGTGCGGCACCGACCGCCGAGGTCCACTCTGCCATGCTGTCCGGTCCACCTTCATAGAATTGGCCCCGCCCGACAGGCGGGTGCGGCCGGTATTGGATTGCTTCTGCCCTCACAGCCTGTCACGCCGGGGTCCACCCGGACCAGGGGCGGGGCCGAGGCCCTGCGGCTGGACGGGTTCGAGCCGGTGCCGGAGGTCGCCTGCCCGGCGGACACCCGGTGGCGCGGCGCCGACTCGCTCGTGGCCGTGCACCGGGAAGGGGCGCAGCCCTTCGCCTCTCCCCGGGGCCCGGACCCGCGTCCGGCCGCGTGCGTGTGTGCCGGGATCGACTCGTGGGGCTGCACGGCCCGGGCGGTGCGGCGTTCACCACGCAGCCATCCGGCCGCTCCCTTCCCACGGGTCACAAAGGGCATACTGCGGCGGGTGACGCACGTACGCCTTCGCCATCCGTATCTGGACCACCCGGCTCCGATCCCCTTCGCGCATCGGGGAGGGGCCGCGGACGGGCTGGAGAACACCGCAGCCGCCTTCCGGCGGGCCGCCGAGGCCGGCTACCGGTACTTCGAGACCGATGTGCACGCCACCGTCGACGGGAAGCTCGTCGCCTTCCACGACTCCACCCTCGACCGGGTCACCGACGGGCAGGGCCGGATCTCGGAGCTGACCTGGAGCAAGGTCCGCGAGGCCCGGGTGGCGGGCACCGAGCCGCTGCCGCTGTTCGAGGAGCTGCTCGAGGAGTTCCCCGACGCCCGCTGGAACATCGACATCAAGTCCGAGTCGGCCCTGCACCCGCTGGTCAATCTGATCGCCCGGGCGGGCGTCTGGGACCGGGTGTGCGTGGGCTCCTTCTCCGAGAGCCGGGTGGCCCGCGCCCAGAAGATCGCGGGGCCCCGGCTGGCGACCTCGTACGGGGTGCGCGGGGTGCTCGGCCTGCGGCTGCGCTCGTAC
The DNA here is from genome assembly GCF_040655295.1 of Streptomyces sp. NPDC050448. Taxonomy (NCBI): domain Bacteria; kingdom Bacillati; phylum Actinomycetota; class Actinomycetes; order Kitasatosporales; family Streptomycetaceae; genus Streptomyces; species Streptomyces sp. NPDC050448. The sequence goes on from NZ_JBFAJR010000017.1 coordinate 19,316, forward strand.
GCGATCCCGGCGGCGCTGCGGGTCGGTGCGGTGGCGGCGCAGGTTCCGGAGACCCAGGCGGGCATCCGCGTGGTCGACCGGCGGTTCGTACGCACCGCGCACGAGCGGGGACTCCAGGTACACGTCTGGACCGTGAACGAACCGGAACGCATGGAGGCGCTCCTCGACCTGGGAGTCGATGGCATCATGACCGACCGGATCGACATCTTGCGCACGGTGCTGGACCGGCGCGGGGCCTGGGCCTGACGCGCCCGCACGGCCGCCGCGCCCGGTGGGGCGGCCGCGCGGTACGGGGACCAGCGAAGGGGCACTCATGAGTGCGCAGACCACAGAGGAAGCGGAATCGGGCGCGGAGGACGGCAGAGCGGACGCCGCGGCCCGCAAGCGCGAGCAGCACGGCTGGTACTTCTACGACTTCGCCTGTTCGGTCTATTCGACCAGCGTGCTGACCGTGTTCCTCGGGCCGTACCTGACCGCGGTGGCCAAGGCCGCCGCGGACGCCGAGGGCTATGTGCACCCGCTGGGCATACCGGTCCGGGCCGGGTCCTACTTCGCGTACGCCGTCTCGGCCTCGGTGATCGTGGCCGTGCTGGTCATGCCGCTGGTGGGTGCGCTCGCGGACCGCACGGGCCGAAAGAAGCCGCTGCTCGCGGCGGCGGCGTACACGGGCGCGACGGCGACGGCCGGGATGTTCCTCCTGGGCGGCGAGCGCTATCTGCTGGGCGGGCTGCTGCTGATCGTGGCGAACGCCTCGCTCTCGGTCTCGATGGTGCTCTACAACGCCTACCTGCCGCAGATCTCCACCCCGGACGAGCGGGACACGGTCTCCTCGCGGGGCTGGGCCTTCGGCTACACCTCGGGCGCGTTCGTCCTCGTGCTGAACCTGGTGCTCTTCCAGGGCCACGACTCCTTCGGCCTCTCCGAGGGCACGGCGGTACGGATCTGCCTGGCTTCGGCGGGCCTGTGGTGGGGGGCCTTCACGATCATCCCGCTGCGCCGGCTGCGGGACCGGGCGGTGGTCCGGGAGCCCGGCGCGGGGCCGGCCGTCAGCGGCTGGAAGCAGCTCGTCGCAACCCTGAAGGACATGCGGCGCTACCCGCTGACGCTCTCGTTCCTGCTGGCGTACCTGATCTACAACGACGGCGTGCAGACCGTGATCTCGCAGGCCTCGATCTACGGCTCGGAGGAGCTGGAGCTCGAGCAGTCCACACTGATCGTGGCGGTGCTGCTGGTGCAGATCCTGGCCGTGGCGGGCGCCCTGGGCATGGGACGGCTGGCCGTGGCGTACGGCGCGAAGCGGACGATCCTCGGCTCGCTGGCGGCGTGGGGGCTGACGCTGGGGGCCGGATACTTCCTGCCGGCCCGGACTCCGGTGTGGTTCTTCGCACTCGCCTCGATGATCGGACTGGTGCTGGGCGGCAGCCAGGCGCTCTCGCGCTCGCTGTTCTCGCACCTGGTGCCGGCGGGCAAGGAGGCCGAGTACTTCTCCGCGTACGAGATGAGCGACCGCGGGCTGAGCTGGGTCGGACCGCTGGTGTTCGGCCTGACATACCAGGTCACGGGCAGCTACCGGGATGCGATCATCTCGTTGGTGGTGTTCTTCGCACTGGGTTTCGTGCTGCTGGCGCGGGTGCCGGTGCGGCGCGCGGTGGAGGCGGCGGGGAATCCTGTTCCCGAGCGGGTCTGACGGACCCTCCGGCAGCGGATTCGGTCCGGATCTTCATACGAATTCCGAACGGATTTCGACGTTGAAGCTAAGGGCCGGTAGTGTACGCCTTTGGCCTGCCAGGCGGACCGTTACTGCGCGCTAAAGAAGTGAAGACGTTGGGTGACATCTGCTGCCAGATGTGACAAAACGGGCATTGGTGGGTACAACAAGGGGCGGCACGACGGGCGACGCATCACCCGGAGCGGGAATCTATACCGCCGACCGGACGTTGACCGGATGACGACGACAGCGACACCTGTCCTGTGGGCGACAAGCCCGGGAGGCACGATTCATGAGTGAGCGAGCTCTCCGCGGTACGCGGCTCGTGGTTACCAGCTACGAGACGGACCGCGGCATCGATCTGGCCCCGCGCCAGGCGGTGGAGTACGCATGCCAGAACGGACATCGATTTGAGATGCCGTTCTCGGTTGAGGCAGAGATTCCGCCGGAGTGGGAGTGCAAGGCGTGCGGCGCCATGGCACTCCTGGTGGACGGGGACGGGCCCGAAGAGAAGAAGGGCAAGCCTGCGCGAACGCACTGGGACATGCTCATGGAGCGACGCACCCGCGAGGAACTGGAGGAAGTGCTGGCCGAGAGGCTGGCGGTCCTGCGTTCCGGCGCCATGAACATTGCCGTGCATCCGCGGGACAGCCGCAAGTCCGCCTGACAGCCGGACGCGGAGAACAAGCCGAGGGCCCCCGCCACGAACTGTGGCGGGGGCCCTCGGCTTGTTCCGTCTGCGGCTTGCGCCGTCCGCGCCTGCGCTCAGGGCGCGAGCGGCGGCCGGTACCCGGTGTCCGGGCCCGGCCGCTGCGGTCCGCCCCCGTCCCCGTCCTCGCGGATGACCTCGCCCTGGACGACCTTGCCGTCGGGGTAGTGGATACGGGCCTGCTGGAAGGCGTCGCCGAAGCTGCCGGCCGGAGCCGCGGCCATCCTGCGCTCCAGGGAGCCGGTCACCCGGCGGCCGATCCAGGCACGGACGGGCGGGAGCAGGCAGAGCAGGCCCGCCACGTCGGAGAGCAGGCCCGGCAGGATCAGGAGCAGGCCGGCCAGCATGGTGAGGCCGTTGCCGCTGCCCGGCTGCTGCGGGGTGGGCTGCTGCCCCTGCTGAGCCTGCTGGAACGTGTCCGTCAGGTTCTTGAAGGCGCGCCGCCCGGCCCGCTTGATGACCACCACGCCGAGCACGATTCCGCCCGCGAGCAGCGCGGCGACGGTCAGCCCGCCGGCCGCGTCGGCGACCAGGCTGAGCAGCCAGATCTCCACGATCAGCCAGGCGGCGACCGCCAGAGGGAGGAACGTGCGGGCGCGCGAGCGCCGCTGGGGGGCCGTCGAAAGGGGAACGCCACTCTTCATACCACCCAGTGTGCCCGGAGCGGCGTAAAAGCGGCCTCAGCCGGAGGTACCGGACACCCCCTAGGGGGCGGCCGGCGCCCTTAGCTCTTGTCCGAGTCCTTGGGCTTGTCCTGGCCGGTCAGCTTCGCCGCGTGGGCCTTGATCCCCCACTGGGTGACCCGCCAGAGCGCCTCCACCACGATGTCCTTGCTCATCTTGCTGTCGCCGAACTCGCGCTCGACGAAGGTGATGGGCACCTCGACGACGCGGAAGCCCTGGTGCACGGCCCGGCGGGCCAGGTCGACCTGGAAGCAGTAGCCCGCGGAGGCCACCTCTTCCAGGCCCAGCCCCTCCAGGGTCTCGCGGCGGAAGGCGCGGTAGCCGCCGGTCACGTCGCGGATCGGGACGTCCAGCATCAGCCGGGAGTACGTCGAGCCGCCGCGCGAGAGGAACTCGCGGCTCTTGGGCCAGTTGACCACCCGGCCGCCCGGCACCCAGCGCGAGCCCAGGACGAGGTCGGCCCCGGCCAGCGCGGTGAGCAGCCGCGGCAGCTCCTCCGGCTGGTGGGAGCCGTCGGCGTCCATCTCGACGAGCACGCCGTAGCCGCGCTCCAGGCCCCAGGTGAAGCCCGCCAGGTAGGCGGCGCCGAGGCCTTCCTTGCCTCTGCGGTGCAGGACGTGCACGTGGTCGTCGCCGGCCGCCAGCTCGTCGGCGAGCTTGCCGGTGCCGTCGGGGCTGTTGTCGTCCGCGACCAGGATGTGCGCCTCGGGCACCGCCGCGCGCACGCGGCGGACGATCGGCCCGATGTTCTCCGCCTCGTTGAAGGTCGGAATGATCACCAAGGCCGTGCCGAGCGGTCCGTGGCCTCGCTGTCCGCCGTCGCTCACTGAGTCCGCCTTCGTGTTCTTGTACGTCCTGTCACAGAGGATGACTTTAGAACAGTGGTCGGGGCCCGCGGTCCTTCGGGCCGGTCCGGCTCCCGCTGGCTGCGGGTCGCCGGGACCGTTGTCTACTGGACCGCAGGGCCCCGACCGGACCACCCTCCCCCGAGCTCCTTCGGAGCAGGGGGACCCCATCCGGCGAAACTTCCCTCGCCCCCGAGGCGCGGGCGCGCTGAGCAGACGGATCCGCCGCGTACGGACGTCCGGTGGTGGACCCGGCCGAACCTATCCGGGTCCGGCCGCCCGTACCGAACCGAGGCCGACCGGATCACCCCTGTGGGCGTACGAATACCTCCCGCCCGCCGACGACGGTGGCGAGGCACACCGGCAGATCGCCGCCGGGGGTCAGGTCGGGCAGTCCGGGGGTCCCTGAACGGGGGTCCGTGGACCAGCGGGCGACCCGGTCGTCGGGGGCCTGGACGACCAGTTCGGCGGTCTCCCAGAGCGCGTAGTCGGCGGGTGCGCCGGGCACCAGCACGCCCGCGCCGTCGCGGCCCAGGGCGCGCCAGCCGCCCCGGGTGTGGGCCGTGAAGGCGGCCCGTACGGAGATCCGGTGCTCGGGGGTGCGGTGGAAGGCGGCCGCCCGGACGGTGCCCCAGGGGTCGAACGGGGTGACGGGGGCGTCGGAGCCGAAGGCGAGGGGCACGCCGGCCTTGAGCAGGGCGGCGAAGGGGTTGAGGGTACGGGCGCGCTCGGCGCCGAGCCGGTCGGCGTACATGCCGTCCTCGCCGCCCCAGGCCGCGTCGAAGGCGGGCTGCACGGAGGCGGTGAGCCCGAGGTCCGCGAAGGCGGCGATGGTGGCGGGGGTCATCATCTCGGCGTGCTCGACGCGGTGCCGGGCGGCGCGGACGCGGGCGAGGCCGACCTTCTCGGCGGCGGCGCGCATGCCCTCGACGACGGCGGTGAGGGCGGCGTCGCCGATGGCGTGGAAACCGGCCTGGAGGCCCGCCTCGGTGCATGCGGCGACGTGCTCGGCGACTTCGGCGGCATCGAGGTAGCCGGTGCCGGTGTGGCCTGCGTCGGCGTACGGGGCGTGCAGGCAGGCGGTGTGGGAGCCGAGGGCGCCGTCCACGAAGAGGTCGCCGGCGGCGCCGATGGCGCCGAGCGCCTTGGCCTGTTCGAGGTCCCGGTCCGCCCAGTACCCGAAGACGCGCGGTCCGGGCCGCTCGCGGGCGAGGTTGAGGAGGTCCGCGAAGTCCTCGGCGGAGGAGATGTCGGGGCCGCCGCACTCGTGGACGGAGCCGATGCCGAGGGAGGCGGCCCGGTCGAGGGCGGCGCGCTGGGCCTCGGCGCGCTGGGCGGGGGTGACGGCGGCGAGCGCGGCCCTGCGGACGGCGTGGTGGTCGTCGCGGGTCAGCGGCTCGTCGCCGCGGACGGAGACGGACGGGACGAGGTCCAGCAGGGCGGTGGTGACCACGGCGGAGTGCACATCGATGCGGCTGAGGTAGAGCGGGCGGCCGGCGGCGGCCTCGTCGAGCTCCTCGCGGCGGGGCGCGCGGCGCTCGGGCCAGCGGGAGGCGTCCCAGCCGTGGCCGAGGAGCACCCGGTCGGCGGGGCGGCGCTCGGCGTACGCGCGGACGAGGCGGAGGGCGTCGGCGAGGGAGGCGGCCCCGGTGAGGTCCAGCCCGGTGAGGGCGAGGCCGGCGGACGTGGTGTGGACGTGTGCGTCGGTGAAGGCGGGTGTGACGAGCGCCCCGTCGAGGTCGACGACCTCGTCGACGCCCTGTGCGAAGGCGTCGGCGGCGCCTTCCGAGCCGACCCAGGCGATGTGTCCCCGCTCGACGACCATCGCGGTGGCGAAGGGGTCGGCGGGGCTGTGTACTTCGCCCCCGCGGAGGAGGACGGTCCGTTCGGATGCGGGAGCGCCGGCGGCGTCGACGGAGCTGGCGGTGCGGTCAGTCATGGGCACCAGTCTCTCCTCTCCCGCGCGTCCCCCGCACCTTCCCCGAACCCCGTCCGGTGGGAGGTGCGGGGGGAAGTGCGGGGGACGCGTCAGGAAAGGGTCATACCCGGGGCGGGCGGGCCTCGTAGGGGGTGGAGAGGACCACCGTGGTGCGGGTCGAGACGTGGGCCAGGGCGCGCAGGCGGCCCAGGAGGTCCTCCAGCTCCAGCGGGGTCGCGACCCGGACCTTCAGGATGTAGTTCTCGTCGCCCGCGACGCTGTGGCAGGCCTCGATCTCGGGTACGCCGGCCAGCCGGTCCGCGATGTCGTCCGGCGCGCTCGGGTCGAAGGGCTTCACCGAGATGAAGGCCGTCAGGGGCAGGCCGACGGCCTCGGGATCGACGACGGCCGCGTATCCGCGGATCACCCCGCGCTGTTCCAGACGGCGTACTCGCTGGTGGACCGCCGACGTGGACAGTCCCGTGGCCTTGCCCAGATCCGTGTAGCTCATCCGCCCGTCCCGCACGAGCAGATCCACGATCTGGCGGTCCAGCTCCTCCATTGCGCTCATAGCCGCTCAACCTAAGGCCCAAGGGCACTCCAGGCACAGTGCTGTCCGCCCACAAGCGGCACCTGCGGCGGGCATGTGACCAAGGCCACAAGGGTATGAAGGCGTACGCCGGGATGTTGTGGTTACTCGTGCCGCACGGCGGGAAGTGCTTGGTGTGGCCGAGGCCGTAGAACCTGCCCGCCCGGCCCACCCAAGGGGGAGTACATCCATGCTGAACACCAAGCGCGCCGGTCGCACCGAACCGGAGCCGCCGGAATTCGTCGACGCCGAGGACGACGAGTACCTCGAAGACGTCGAGGGGTTCGAGATCCACCACGCGATCTGCCCCGACTGCGGCCAGTCGATCGCCCTCGTCGCGGACGAGGAGTACCTGCCGGAGCACGCGCTCTGCCTGACCCCGTGGAACCCCTTCGGGCTCACGGTGTGCGCGGGCACGGGCCGCCCGGCGTCCGAGGCGCTGCCGACCGTGGGCACGGGCCTCGGGGAGCCCCAGGAGCTCGAGGTCGTACTGCTCGACCTGCCGCAGGGTCTGGACTGGCGGACGCAGCCCTTCTCGCACGTCGGCGGCCCCGGTTCGCGTCCCGTGCGGATGCCGGCGCCGGCGCTGCTGCCGCAGATGCGGCAGCACGCGCAGGCGGCCTGAGGGTCTTCCCGGCCGGATCTACCGGATCTACCAGTACGTGCCCTGCACCATGGCCGTGAGGCTGGCGTGGTGCAGGATCAGGCCGTCGGGTTCCGCCGGGATCTCGACTTCCCCGAAGTACGCCTGCCGGTAGGCGATGCGCAGCATCACGATCCCGTGCCGCAGGGCGGCGTACAGGGTGTGGAACTCCATGTCCCGCGGGGTGTGTCCGGTGAGTTCGGCGTACCGGCGCTCCAGGTCGGCGCGGCGCAGGAAGTCCGGCAGGCCCCTCTGGCCGAAGCCCACGGTCAGGTCCTGGAAGAAGCGGTGGAGGTAGACGGTCCAGCCGAGGTCGACCTCGCGCGGGGCGTACGCGGCCATCTCCCAGTCCAGGACGGCCACCGGCCGGAACCCGCCGGTCTCGTAGACGACGTTGCCGATCCGGGCGTCGCCCCAGGTGAGGACGGCGGGGCCCTCGTCCGCGGGCCACAGCTCCTCGAGCCGGTCGAAGGCCCGCTCCAGCAGCGGGGACGGCGCGAGCCCGTCGACCACCCAGGCGTAGTAGGCGCGTTGGGCGTCGACGTGGCGGCGCAGCGGGCTGCCCGTGCCCTCGGGGAGGAGGAACTCGGCCTCCTTGGCGGGGAACTGGTCGTGCAGCCGGGCCAGCAGCGAGAGGCTCGCTTCCTGGAGTACGGCGCGTTCGGAGTCGCTCGCGGCGTGCAGCCAGTTCCCCTCGTACGTGTAGGGCATGACGTCGGGCGGGACCCGGCCCTCGGCGCGGGCCATGACGAAGAAGGGCGCGCCGAGCGGCCCGGGGTCCTGCTCCAGCCACAGGACGCGGGGGACGGGCAGGTCGGTGTGGGCGGCGACCAGGCTCATCACGCGGTGCTGGCGGGGCATGTCGTACGTGGGGAACACGGTGTAGGCGGCCGGGTCGGCGGCGAGGCGCAGGGCGCAGGCGCGGACCGGGGTGTCGGGGTGTTCGATGTCGAAGAGCAGGGTCTCGCTGGACATCCCGTTGGATCCGGGGACGCAGACGCCTGTGATCTTCGCGCCGGGGAGCTCGGCGTCGAGCCAGGCTGCGAGGCGCCGGCCGAGTTCCTCGGGTTCACGGGTGGAGGTGCGCGGGCGTGGTGCGGGTGCTGCCATGGCTTCCCCTCCCTTCTACTGGGCCACTGAGCCGTAGTCGGTGAATCCGCTCGGGTCGTGGCGGCCGAAGCTGCCGTGCTCGAAGATGCCGAAGCCGGTTCGGCCGTCGAGGGTGAAGCGGGCGGAGTGGTCGGTGACGCCGAAGGCGGCCATGGGGTGGGCGGCGGGGTCGGAGAGGTCGTAGACGCGGCGGTCGGTCCAGCCGCGGCCCTGCCAGGTGCCGTGCTGCCAGTCGGCGGCGGGCGGGTAGCCGGCGCCGACGGCGAGCGGGGAGGAGTTCAGGATCTCGGCGCCGAGTTCGAGGGGTTTGCGGGCCGGGTCGGTGAGGTGGACGACGGCGCTCTCGGGGTGGCGGGTGCCCGGGCGGTAGCGGATCTCGGTCTGGGGCCAGCCGAGCTGCACGTCGTGGCGGCCGCTGTCCTCGGGGAAGACCTGGACGGCCTCGTTCAGGGTGCGGTGCCCGTCGGCGTCCTCCTGGGCGATGACCATGAGGAAGCGGTCCTCGAAGCGGACCGGGATCCAGAGCCAGTGGAAGCCCTCGGGCCGGTGCTCCTCGGCGGCCCGGCCGCCGTCCTCGCCGGGGAGGGGACGCACGCCCCAGCTGCGGTCGCGGGTGCCGGTCCAGTCCTGGGGGGTGAGGGTGTGCTCCTCGCCCTTGGCGCGGATGGTGCCGGTGACGTGCCCGGCCTGGACGAAGCGGCGGCCTTCGAGCATGAGGCGGTCGCCCCGGCGCTGGACGTGGTGGGGTTCCCACAGGGCGGGGAACTCCGCGGTCCAGGTGAGGTCGTACGAGAGCCCTTCGGGGTCGGCGGGGTCGGCCTCGCACTGGAGGCGGATGCGGTGGAGCGGTTCCTCGACGGTGATCCGCAGCGGGCCGACGGAGAGGTTCATGCGGTCGTCGGTGAGGGCGTCGGAGGCACGGACGGCGAGGAGTTCGCCGCCGGTGCGGAGGGTGGCGTAGGCGTCGATGACCCCGGCGTTGGGGTACACGCCGAGGCCGAGGATGAGGACGGCCCGGCCGGCGTGGTCGAAGACGTGGAAGATGCAGCGGTCGTAGGCGTTCCGGTCGCCGCTGACGAGGTGCTTCATCGACAACGGGGCTTGGTGGACGGGGTATTCGTCGAGGGGTACGGGTCGGTCCGCGGGCATGGCAAACCTCCTGGGCGGCGCGGTGGCACGGTGGCACGGGGCGCGGGGCCGCGGGGCGCGGCGTCGGCTCGAGCGGATATGACGGTACGTCAGAAACTGGGCCCGGGGCCAGACTTCTGTCACTCCCTGACAGCACGGCACGTCTGGCCACTTCGGGGACGGCGCGGCGGGGACATCTCGAACGGATACCCGGCGGGAAGGGGCGGTTACCCGTGCGCCGGGTGGCGCGTTGGCCCTGCATGACCACGCTCGAGACCCCTGGGCCAAGAACGGGACGGCGGCCCCGGCCGACGCCGCCCGACTACGAAGAATCGATTCCGCAGCGGCAGCCCGATCCGCCGATCTACTATGCGCTGCTGGCCCGATGGGCCGCCGACGGCCGGACGCTGCCGGGGCGGCGCGACCCGGAATGGTCCCGGATCGCTTCGTCACCGGTCTGGCCCGGCGGCCCGCTGTACGGCAACTGAACCGCCGCGCCGTGCAGCACGTTCGCCGACTTTCGTGTCGCGGCGGGCGATTACGTCACGGGGTGTCCTGGGCCTGGCGGGCCTTGAGCCGGGCCCGGTAGGCGCGGGAACGGCACGGCGCCGAGCAGTAGCGGGGCGGTCGGCCCTGCCGCTGGAGGGCGGCGGCGACGGGGAGCGGACGGCCACAGCCGGGGCAGCCCGCCGGGAGCCCGGCCTCGGTTCCGGCCCCGGGCTCGGTTCCGGCCCCGGGCAAGGCCCCGGGCTCGGGCTCGGTTCCGGCCCCGGGCAAGGCCCCGGCCCCGGGCTCGGTTCCGGCCCCGGGCTCAGCCTCGGTTCCTGGCTCGGTTCCGGCCCCGGGCTCAGCCTCGGTTCCTGGCTCGGTTCCGGCCCCGGGCTCAGCCTCGGTTCCTGGCTCGGTTCCGGCCCCGGGCGCGGCCCCGGCCTCCTGGAGCTTTGGCCCCGGGGCAGGTGCGGCGGCAGCCGGGGCTTCCCGGACGGGGGCCTCCTGCACCGGCACCGCCGGGTCGGCGACCGGGTGGCCGGTCAGGCCGTTCCGTTCCGCGATCACGCCCGCCTGGAAGCGGCTGTGCGCCCCGAGGCCGTCCAGGAGTTCGGAGACATGGCGGCGGCAGGTCCGCAGGGAGACTCCCAGCCGCCGGGCGATGGACTCGTCCTTGAGCCCCTTGGCGAGCAGCACGAGGATGCTCCGCTTCATGGCCTCCGAGACGCCGTGGGCCGCCTGTGGGCCGGTCGCGAAGGGGGTGGCGTTCGCCCAGTCCCGCTGGAAGACGTCCAGCAGATAGCCGATCAGGTCGGGTTCGCGGATGACCAGCGCACCCCCGGACCGGGCGGGCAGGAGGGCCAGCTGGCCGTCGACCAGGATCATCTGCGGGAGCACTTCGGGCAGCGTGCGGATCTCCGCACCGGAACCTATGAGCTGCTCGGCGTGCACCCGGGTCGCCTGGTCGAAGCGGGTGGCGTGCTGGTAGAGGCTGCGCATCCGGACCCCGCGGGCGAGCAGGGCCAGGTCCCGGGGCAGCGCCTCGCGCAGCGCGGCCGGCGGGAAGGAGCCGCCGTGCTTGGAGACCAGGACCTCGCTGCGGCAGGTGTCGATGACCTCGGTGAGCAGCGCGCGGACCGCGAACTGGTCCGGGAGGTGGTCGATGGTCCCCTCGGGGAAGGTGTCCCGGCGGGCCTGGAGATAGACCGGGACGAGAGCGCTGAATCCGTCGCGCTGCCGCTGGAGTTGTTCCCGCTGCTCCCGTAATGCCGCTTCGTGGGCCCGTAATTCGGTCTCCTTCTCGGCGAGGACCTGCGCGCCGGCCGACTGCGGGCTCACGGCCCGCCAGCCCACGGCGGCGCTCCCTTCTCCCCCGCTGCCGCCGGGCAGGGGCTGGAACAGGTACACCTCGGTGAGTTGCGCGATCGCCCTCCTGCAGGCCTGCTCGCTCAGACCGGTCTCGGCCGCGGCGCGTGGCAGCGTCGCGGGTGTGAGCCGTCCGTGGACGAGGGTCCACCGGTACAGCAGAGTCGCCGGTTCATCGAGTCGAGGTACGCCCGTTCCCGCATCCGCGCCCATTTCCACCGCTTGCCTCCTAAAGATGCATGGCATTCACATGATCCCTTCCAGGCCTGCCGGGTGCCAGCACGCCCTGGCAGAGTCGTCCTCGTAACCGGCGAAACAGGCGGAACCGGCGGAACCGGCGCCCATTCCCTTGCCTGACAGAGGAGTTGTCATGATCGTGAAGACCCTGCGGCTGACGGCAGGACTGGCCGTCGGGGCCTGCCTGTGGCTGGGCGGCGCCGCCGTCTGCGGCCACGGCGCTGACACGATGGGTGGCCCGGCCGGCTCCGGCACCCGGGTCACGGCGGGCTCCGGACTCGCCGACGGACAGGGCAACGGACACGGCAACGGCAACGACAACGGACACGGGCACCACGGCGACAAGCCCTGCCCCGTGACCACGGCGTGGGGCAGCTCCGTGTGTCCCGGCAAGCCGCTGAACTGAACCACCCGGGAGACCGGGTGCGGGGGCGGCGGACACCATCCGCCGCCGGTTGGGCGGATGTGGGCCCGACCCTGTCTCCTTCTCTTCCCCTCCCCTCGTTTCCCCTCCTCCTCCTTCCTCCTCGATGAGCCCGGCGCCGCCGCGGCGTGATGAGGCATGCCCGAAAGGAATCCCCATGAGATCAGCCACCGGCGCCACGACCCGGCGCCGCTCGCTCGCCGTCGCCCTCTGTACGGCCGCGACCTTGCTGCTCGGCGTCGCCGGCGCCGCGACCGCCCAGGCGGCCACCTCCGGTTACCGGGAGCCGGGCGGGACGTACCCGTCCTTCTCCCAGTGCATTCAGGCCGGCTCGCTGAGCGTCGCGCTCGGCCTGTACAGCCGCTACGAGTGCAACCCGACCTGGAACAACCAGTACCAGCTGTTCTACGTCGACTGATCCGCCCCTCCGCGCCCTCACTCACGACTCGAAGGGATACACCCCATGCAGCTGACCCGTTCCGGGGCCCGCTGGGCCACCGCGCTCACCGCCGTCGCCGCGATGGCGGCGGGTGCCACCGCGCTCGCCCCCACGGCCCAGGCCGCGCCGGTCGCCGGCCCGTCGCCCGTCGCGGCGTCCTCCGCCCGCAGTACGGACGTCGTCTTCAGCAACAGCACCAGCCAGCAGCTGACCCGGGTCAGCTCCTCCCTGCCCCACGGGTGCTGGAACAACGACGCCCTGCCTCCGGACTACATCGCCAAGGGCATCACCACCTCCTGGGGCAGCCGCTCGTGCGGCATGCTCACCGGGACGGAGGGCTACACCACCTACCGGGTCACGGCGACCGGGCAGCAGATCAAGATCCACTGGAACAACCCGTACACCGGATCGAACAGTTACGGCTGTGAGGCGCCGACCGGCTACGCCTGCACCCGGACCGGTGGGGGCGGCGACAACGCCACGGTCAACTTCACGCTGACCGGCGGCCCCGCGGCGTTCTCGGCCAAGGCCGATTCGACGCAGATGACGGCCCAGGCCGCCCGCAGCACCGTCGTCCGGGTGATCAACAACAGTGGCACGCTGCTCGCCAGGACCGGGGCCGGGCTCTCCCACGGCATCTGGACCGGCAACAACCTTCCGCCGTCGCTGATCAACCCCGGCGCCAACACCTCGTGGGAGAGCGAGTCGGAGGGCGTCATGACCGGAACCGAGGGCTACGCGAACTACACGATGGCGGGCGGCGGCACGGTCTCCATCCGCTGGGACAACCCCTTCTCGGGCAGCAACAAGTACCAGTGCCAGGTCCCCGCGCCGCACCGCTGCATCACCTCGGGCGGAGGCGGCGACAACGCGTTCGTCACCTTCGCCGTGAACTGATGCCGGCACCGGCTCCCGCCGGAACCGACGACCGCCCCCTCGTACGAAGGACTCCGATGCGCAAGACCCTGCCCGCGGCCCTCCTCGGCCTCGCCCTGCTCGGCGCGGCCGCTCCCGCCTCCCAGGCCGCCACCGAAGCACCGTCCGCACTGCCCGCCGCCCAGTCGGCGTCGATCCAACAGGTCCAGCTCAGCTGGGACCTGACCGGCAACCAGCGCAACGCCGCTGCCGAGTACACCCGCTTCATCCGCTCGCTGCACGAGAGGGCCGGCACCATCCTGCGGGGGCACGGCGACAACACCGTGTGGCAGACCAACGCCGGCAACCAGATCATCGAGGTGACCGTCGCCCTGCCGGAGGGCCGTCGGCTCAGCCTCTACCTGACCACCCAGAACCTGTACGTGCGCGGTTTTGCGACCGCCGGCGGCGGCGGTCCCGTCTTCCAGTTCACCGACCCGGAATACGACCTCGGTCACGAACTCGGCCGCAACGCGGTCAATCTCGGCTACAGCGGCAGCTACGGCAACAGCAACGGCAATCAGGGCCTGCAAGTGGGCGACGCGAACAACCGGACCCTGGCGATCAGCCAGAACGTGCTGCAGCAGCAATTCCAAACGCTGTGGTTCCACGCGGCCAACGGCGACCGGGACCAGAACGCCGTGCGAAGGGCCCTGGTCCACGCGATCGCCGCGATCGGCGAGGGGACCCGATTCCGCAACATCGAGGGCACCGTGCGCAACGGGATCGCCTCGGGCTCGACCATCACCACGCAGGAAGCCCGCGAAGAGAACCAGTGGGGACCCGGCTCCACCTATATGCTCGACGAAACGGCCCGTCCGGGTGCGGGCGGCGCGTTCGAGCTCGGTGGCGCCAACCTCCGCGGCTTCGGCGAGATGTCACGTTACATCTCGATGGTCAAGCGACCCGGGTAGCGATCCCGGTGAGGACACGGGGCTGCGCCGGCCCGGAGCCGGCGCAGCCCCGTCGCCGTCAGCGCGATTCCGGGCCGGCCAGGTGGCGGGCGATGACCATGCGCTGGATCTGGTTGGTGCCCTCGACGATCTGGAGGACCTTCGCCTCGCGCATCAGGCGCTCCACCGGGAAGTCCGCGGTGTAGCCGTAGCCGCCGAGGACCTGGACCGCGTCCGTGGTGACGGCCATGGCGGCGTCCGTGCAGAACAGCTTGGCCATGGCCGCCTGGCGGGAGAACGGCTTGCCCGCGTCGCGCAGGCGCGCCGCCGCCAGGTACAGCGCCCGGCCGGCCTCGATCTTGGTCGCCATGTCGGCGAGCATGAAGCGCAGGCCCTGGAAGTCCGCGATGGGGTGCCCGAACTGCTTGCGGTCCAGGGCGTACGTGAGGGCCTCGTCCAGGGCGGCCTGCGCGACGCCGATGGCGCAGGCGGCGATGCCGAGGCGCCCCGCGTCCAGGGCGGCCAGCGCGATGGTGAAGCCCTGGCCCTCCTCGCCGATGCGGCGGGTGTCCGGGACGCGGACCCCGTCGAAGTGCAGCTGGGCGGTGGGCGAGCCCTTCATGCCCATCTTCTTCTCGGGGACGGCGGCCGTCAGGCCCTCCGCGTCGCCGGGCACCAGGAAGGCGGTGATGCCCTTGGGGCCCTCGCCGCCGGTGCGCGCGAGGACGGTGTAGAAGTCGGCGACCCCGCCGTGGGTGATCCAGGCCTTGGTGCCGGTGATGATCCAGTCGTCGCCGTCGCGTACGGCCTTGGTGGTCAGCGAGGCGGCGTCGGAGCCCGAGGCGGGCTCGGAGAGGCAGTAAGCGCCGAGCAGGCCGCCGCCGAGCATGGCCGGAAGGTGGGCCTTCTGCTGTTCCTCGGAGCCGTATCCGGCCAGGCCGTGGCAGGACAGGGAGTGCACGCTGACGCCGAGCCCGACGGTCAGGCGGGCCGCCGCGAGCTCCTCCAGGACCTGGAGGTAGACCTCGTACGGCTGCTCGCCGCCGCCGTGCTCACCTGCGTACGGGAGACCGAGCAGGCCCGCTTCGGACAGCAGAGTGAAGATCGCGCGCGGGAACTGCCCGGCGTCCTCCTCCTCGGCGGCCACGGGGCGGATTTCCCGCTGGGCGATCTCTCGTACGAGTGCGAGGAGGTCCCGGGACTCCTCGGTGGGCAGCTGACGGTCCACCGGCTGCGGGGCGCGGTCGTTCATGGCGGCGCTCTCCTCCCTCGTCGGGCACGGCGGCGACGCGTGAGGTGTGGGACGCGCCGCCGGGTCTCGGTGCTCTTACAGCCGATACTGCCCTCCCGGATCACGGAAGGGGCAGTTCAGTGGCTGCGGCGGCTTGAGTATGCCTGATCAGGGGCGTCCCGTCACCGGGGCAAGATCACCGACCGCCTCGAACGCCTCTTCGGGAAGGGGCGGAGGCGGACACTCCGGTACGAACTCCCCGATCACCGTCAGCGTCGCGCGCAGCTGGCGGACGAGCAGGGCCCCGAGCCGGGCTCGGTCGGGCCGTCCGGACGCGGCCTCGGCGCCGGCGTCACGCGCGGCATTCGGATCGGCGGCGTCGGCGGCGGCGGAATCGGCGTCGTCGGCGGAATCGGCCTCGGCGGCCAGGGCGCCGATCCACTCCAGGGTGGCCCCCTCGACCCCGGACAGCCAGCCCACGAGCGCGAGCCGGGCGATCGGCGGGATGGTGCGGCGCCCGTACGCGCCTTCGGCGATGGTGGCCACCAGCTCCTCGCGGACCGCGTCGCGGATCGCCAGCACCTCGGAGTCGGAGCCGACTCCCCCGGTGGCGATGGTCCGGTAGGCGGCCTGGTGGTGCTCGGCGTAGTGGAGGTAGCCGTCGATGGTGCGGCGCACCCGCTCGACCTTGGGCAGGTCCGGTTCCCCGGCGGCGCGGGCGACGAGCTCGGCCACCGAGTCCTCGACGATGGCGAGGTAGTAACCGCGCTTGCTCTTGAAGTAGTAGTAGATCAGCCCCTTGGCGACCCCCGCCTGCTTGGCGATGTCGTCCATGGGGAGCGCGTCGTACGAAGTACCGGCGAACAACTTGCGTCCGATGGCTATGAGTTCGGCCCTGCGGACCTGCGAACGCCCTGTCGCACCACGCTGTTGACTATTATTCAAATTCGGCCCCAGCCTCGAACTGCCACAGGATGCCCGCAGTATGGCAGACCTGCCTCATGCACTTCCCTTGCGCGCCTGGCGCCGGACCCGGCCGTTCCGGGGCGGGCTGCCGGGGCTCCCGGGCGGGGCCGAGCCGCTGCCGGTCAGAGCCAGCCGACCTGGGTGACGAACATCGCGACGACGACCACCAGCGTCCAGCCGAGCACGTGCTCCAGCCACGTGGAGTCACCCTTGGGGCCACCGGTGCCCACGAGGTTCCGGGCACGGGCGGCGAGAGCGGCGCTGTATGCGGTCACGCCGTCCAATGTGACAGCGTTTGCGGCTTTCGCGGTAGAGATGCCCGTCACGCGTGGTGCGTATCACGTCATGGCGTGCCACCGGGCCCCGGCCGGCTTGCGGTCGGGGCCCGGCGCGTGCGGATGTCAGCCCGAGGCGGCGCGGTTGCGACCCGCCAGGCCCGCCATGGAAAGGGCGAGCAGCAGGGCGACGCCACCGGTGATCACGTTGCTGACCACGGTGCGGGTCGTGCTGACATCGCCGGCGATGACCCAGGGAGCCACGACCGTCCAGGCTCCGATGGCGACCGCCGTCCAGGCCATCGCGTGGGTGCGTTCATAAGCGGAGCCGAGTCCGCTCATGCACAGGCAGTACGCCAGGCCGGCGATCAGGTTGTTGATCGCCAGCGAGGTGAGGCCGCTGAACCCGGCGATCCACGGAGAGGCCGCCAGGTACAGGCCCGTGATGAGGGCCAGTGCCTCCACGGCCTGCGCGGAGGGTGTGCTGGTGACCCGCTCGAACCGCGAGCGCATCTCGGCGAGGTCGGGGTGGTGTTCGATGCTGTGGGTGGTCATGGCGGGCCGCCTCCTGTGGACTTTATGTGCCCTTTATGCCCTTATGTTGCGCTTATCTACCCCCCGGGTCAACGGGGAGTTTCGGCGCCCGCCTCACAGCACGCCCACCGCCCGCAGGGCCAGGATCTGGGCGAGGCTCGGCCGGGCCGGGACGTACAGGTAGCAGATGCCTCCCGAGCCGGTGACGGTCTTTCCGGCGGCGTTGTGGCGCTTGGTGCGCAGCCACACGTTCTCCCATTCGCGGCGCTTGTAGACGCGGCGGACGGCCAGGTCGTCGGGCGAGTTCGGGTCGTTGGCGACCACGTCCCCGGCCGCGGTGAAGCCGATGACGGTCATCAGGTGGCCGGCGGTGCCGTAGCCCGCGCCCGCGAGCTCCTCGGCGCGGAAGGACTGGGAGGTGATCGCCGGGATGCCCGAGCGGACCAGGGTCTCCAGGTCGGCGAGGGAGCGGAGCCGGGTGACGACCCCGGCGAGCCCGCTGTAGGTGGCGGCGTAGGCGGCGTTGAAGGGCCAGTTGCCACAGCCCTTGTAGGCGCTGTCGTAGGTGGAGCGGGCCGCGTGGCAGACCTGCGGGTCGGCGTAACGGGAATCGACCCAGGCCAGGTCCTCGGGGGCGGGCTTGCGACCCCAGTACTCGATGATCATCTGGGAGGAGGTGGGGCTGCACCAGGCCTCGCCGCCGTTGTCGTACTGGGGGTACTGGCCGGTGTGGATCTCCTGCGAGTAACGCGGGACCTTCAGCTCGTGGGCCTTGCCCGAGGGGGCGGAGGCGGGGACGGTGAACCGGTCCGGGACGTCGGAGACCATGGCCCCGGCCAGCCACACCGTCGGCCCCTGGGCGGCGCCGGGCTTGCGGTGGAGGGTCAGGCGCAGCTGCCAGTCCGTGATGCGTACGCCGTTCGCCCGCGCGGGGGCGTCGACGGCCAGGGTGTCGGTCCACACGGTGGACGTGCCGTCGGTCTGGCCGTCCACGGAGGTGCGCCGGATGTCGCCGTCGCCGGAGGCCCAGCGGCCGAGCACGTACCAGGGGGTGGCGGCGCCGCTGCCGTAGGTGGCGCGCAGTTCGACCTGGATCCAGGTGCCGGCCGGGGTGTGGGCGTTCCAGGAGGCGATGGCCTCGGTGCCGGGCACGGTGGAGCGGTGCACCGGGGAGGTCCAGGCGGCGTACTCCCAGTCGCTCCTCCTCCCGGTGTGCGGGTCGGTGTACTCGGTGCGGCCGGCCGGGGTCCCGATCACGAGGCCGGGGCGGTCGCCGGCGAGGGCGGCGGTGCCCTGGTGGGTGCCGGCCCGCCAGTGCGCGTACGCGTACCAGAACCGGTTGTCGACCGTCCCGCCGGCGCTGGCTGCGGCCGGCGCGCTGCCGGTGTCACCGGCCCCCGGGGTCTCGGCCCCCGGGGCGCCGCCCGGTTCCGGCTCGCCGCGGGGCGCCTCGGCGGCGGAGGCCGGGCCGCCGGGAACGGTGGCCGCGGCGGCGGCCGCGAGGGCGACGGCGAGCAGGGCCCGGCGTGGTGTGGGTGCGGTCATCGGCGTGGCCCCCAAGGGTCGGTGCGGCGGGTCGGCTCTCCCACCCTTCCAGTTCCCGCCCATCGGGCGCCGAAGCCGCGGCCCCGTGTCGGGGGTGAGTGACGCGGGGCCGCGGGCCGGGTCGGCCAGGGCCCGCGGGCTTGTCCCCCACCCTCCCTCCACCTGCCATACGCTGGCCGCGTGGAGCCTCAGCAGTCACTTCAGTCACTCGCGCGCGAACTCGCCACCCTGCCGCCCTCCCTCGGCCCCGTCCGGCTGATCGGCATCGACGGGCACGCCGGGTCCGGGAAGAGCACGTTCGCCGGACGGCTCGCCGAGGCGCTGGGCGGGGTGCCGGTGCTGCACCTGGACGACGTGGCCACCCACGAGGAGCTGTTCGGCTGGCCGGAGCGGCTGTGCGCACAGGTGCTGGAACCGCTGGCCGCCGGGCGGGCCGCCCACTGGGCGCCGTACGACTGGGTGGAGCGCCGGTTCGGCCCGGAGCGGGTGCTGGAGCCGGTGCCGGTGCTGCTCGTCGAGGGGGTCGGGGCCGGGCGGCGGGCGCTGCGCCCGTATCTGGCGTGGCTGCTGTGGATGGAGACACCGCGCGCGCAGTCCTGGGGGCGCGGGCGAAACCGGGACGGGCGTGAACTTTCCGACTTCTGGGACGGATGGGAGCGAGCGGAGCGCGCGCACTTCTCGGATGATCCTTCGCGCCCCTTCGCCGACACTTTGGTACGCCAGAGTGGTACGGGATACGAGTGGTCTTCAGTGACGGATGCGACCGCCGGAAGGGCCGCTTCCGTCACGGAAGGTGACGGACTCCCCCGGGCCTGAGCCGCGCCGTAAAACCGCTTGCGCGGGCCTGCACCGACTTGCTTGACCTGGGCCCCGCACCGGCCTTACGTTCTGAATGCGCGGTCTTTCCAGGCCGCAGCGGACGCGAAGCCCCCGATTGTTCCCCCGTGATCGGGGGCTTCGTTCTGCCCCCACCCGGCTTCACACCGGCGCCACAGGGGCCCCGCCTCCCCGAAATCTTCACCCTGCGTCACCTTGCACGCCTGAGGCAAGCCGCCGACCGGTGCCCGCCGCACCCTACGTATGGTGCGTAGCCGCAGGTACGATGCATCCCTGATTTCATCGGCGCAGTGGACAACTCGCGGGCGCGACGCGGGGGTTGCTGTGCACCACGGGGGCAGGCTTGTGGGGGATGTGATGGATTTCGCCGCGCCGGGCACGCACGCCCCGGCCGAACTCGCCTGGCTGCGCGGGGTGGACGCCTGCACCATGGGCGCCTATCCGCAGGCCGAGGAGGAGTTCCGGACGGCCGTACGACTGGATCCCTCGATGGCCGACGCGTGGCTGGGCCTGCACGCGCTCCGGGTGGACACCACGAACGCCTTATTGCGCATGTACGCCCACCGCGACCGCTTCGGCGAGCAGCGGGCCCGCCACCGGCGGACGCTGAACTCCTGGTACTGGCTCGGCTGGTGGGTGCAGCCCGTGCTGGAGAGCCGGCGCGACCTCCTGCTGGCCCACGCCTCGCACTGGCTGGACGGCCGGCACGTCCCCGAGCTGGACCAGGCGCTGGCCGCGCTGCCGCCGGTGGACACCGATACGCAGGTGCGGTTCCTGCACGCCTGCCGGGCCTACCTGGTCAAGGACTGGGAGCAGCTGGTGCGGCACACCGAGCCGCTGGTGGGCGATCCGCTGCTGGGCATCGAGGCGGGCCTGTT
This sequence comes from Streptomyces sp. NPDC050448, assembly GCF_040655295.1. Taxonomy (NCBI): domain Bacteria; kingdom Bacillati; phylum Actinomycetota; class Actinomycetes; order Kitasatosporales; family Streptomycetaceae; genus Streptomyces; species Streptomyces sp. NPDC050448. The sequence goes on from NZ_JBFAJR010000017.1 coordinate 39,677, forward strand.
CGGCGGGATGGCCCGGGTCCGGCTGGAGATGTACGGGCAGGCCGAGCCGATGCTGTCGGCGGCGCTGATGCGCTGCCGCAGCGAGCAGCCGCAGCGCAAGGAGCTGCGGTACTGGCTGGCCCGGGCGCACGAGGGGACCGGGCGCAGCGCGGCGGCGCTGCCGCTGTACCGGGCGGTGCACCGGGTGGACCCGGCGTTCATGGACACGGCGGCCCGGCTGACGGCGATCGAGGACAGCGACTACGTCGACGGAGCGGACGGGTACGCGGGGTACGCCGCGGCCGGCTACGAGGGGTACGGCGGCCATGATCTGTCCCCGGTCGGCGGGGATTTCGCGGCGGTGGCCCTCGGCGGCGGGCCCGTCCAGGACATCACGGCGGACGGGCAGGTGGAGCCGGACCCGCTGGTCGCACCGGAGCCGGATCCGCGGTTCGGGGCTCCGGGCACGGACCGGGTGGAAGGCGTACGCCGCAAGGTGGCGGTCCCGCCGCAGACCGCGCCCGGGGGACTGCCGGCCGGGCCGTCCGATCCGGCGATGCTCGCCGAGGCGCTCGCGGAGCTCGAGCGGATGGTGGGCCTGGAGCCGGTGAAGCGGCAGGTGAAGGCGCTCTCGGCGCAGCTGCACATGGCCCGGCTGCGGGCCGGGCAGGGTCTGCCGGTACAGCCCCCGAAGCGGCATTTCGTGTTCTCCGGGCCCTCGGGCACGGGCAAGACGACCGTGGCGCGGATCCTGGGCCGGGTCTTCTACGCGCTCGGACTGCTCGGCGGGGACCATCTGGTGGAGGCCCAACGGGCCGATCTGGTGGGCGAGTTCCTCGGGCAGACCGCCGTGAAGGCGAATGAGCTGATCGATTCCGCGATCGGCGGGGTGCTGTTCGTGGACGAGGCGTACAGCCTCTCCAACACCGGATACAGCAAGGGCGATGCGTACGGGGACGAGGCGCTCCAGGTGCTGCTGAAGCGGGCCGAGGACAACCGGGACCACCTGGTGGTGATCCTGGCGGGCTATCCGGCCGGGATGGACCGGCTGCTGGCCGCCAATCCGGGGCTGTCCTCGCGGTTCACCACCCGGGTGGACTTCCCCAGCTACCGGCCGCTGGAACTGACCGCGATCGGCGGGGTGCTGGCGGACGCGAACGGGGACTGCTGGGACGAGGAGGCCCTCGATGAGCTGCGCAGCATCAGCGGGCACGTGGTGGAGCAGGGCTGGATCGACGAGTTGGGCAACGGCCGCTTCCTGCGCACCCTGTACGAGAAGAGCTGCGCGTACCGGGATCTGCGGCTGGCGGGGTTCCCCGGCGAGCCCTCCCGGGACGACCTGGCGACGCTGCGGCTGCCCGACCTGATGCAGGCGTACGGGGAGGTCCTGTCGGGCCGGGGCCCGCAGGACCGCGACCGCCCGGAGCCGCCGCCGCTGTAGCCGTGGCCCTGCGGGGGCTTCGCTCCCGCAGGGCCACGGCGGCGGAATCAGCCGATCAGGGCGCCCTCCGGGCGGGGGCCGGGCCGACGGGCCGGGATGCGGTGCGCGGGGTCGCGTACCTCGCCCACCAGCATCTCCAGGACGTCCTCCAGGGCGACGAGGCCCAGCACCCGTCCGGCCGGGTCGGCGACCTGGGCCAGATGGGTGGCGTCGCGGCGCATGACGCTGAGCGCGTCGTCCAGCGGGAGGGTGGCGGACAGGGTGGTCATGCGGCGCCAGACCCGCTGGGGCACGGCCCGCTCCCGGTCCTCGAGGTCCAGCACGTCCTTGACGTGCAGGTAGCCCATGAAGGCGCCGTTCTCGGAGCGGACGGGGAAGCGGGAGTAGCCGGTGCGGACCGTCAGCTGCTCGATCTGCCGCGGGGTCGCCGAGGGGCCGACCGTGACGAGCCGGTCCCGGGCGAGCAGGACGTCGGTGACCGGGCGGCTGCCCAGTTCCAGGGCGTCCTCCAGGCGCTCCTGCTCGCTCGGCTCGAGGAGCCCGGCCTGCCGGGAGTCCTCGACGAGCCGGCCGAGCTGGGCGCTGGTGTAGACGGCCTCGACCTCGTCCTTGGGCTCCACCTTGAAGAGGCGGAGCACCAGGTGCGCGCAGGAGCCCAGCGCGGTGGTGACGGGGCCGCACAGCCGGGCGAAGGCCACCAGGCCCGGGCTGAACCAGAGTGCGGTCTTCTCCGGCGCGGCCATGGCGAGGTTCTTGGGCACCATCTCACCGATGACCAGGTGCAGGAAGACGACGGCGGCGAGCGCCACCGCGTAGCCCAGCGGGTGGATCATGCCCTGCGGGAGGTGCGCCGCGTGGAAGAGCGGCTCCAGCAGGCGGGCCATCGTCGGCTCGGCGACCGCGCCCAGGGTCAGGGAGCAGACGGTGATGCCGAACTGGGCCGCCGCCATCATCCGCGGCAGGTTCTCCAGGCCGTGCAGCACCTGCCGGGCGCGCTTGGACGTGGCGGCCTGCGGCTCGATCTGGCTGCGTCGCACGGACACGAGGGCGAACTCGGCGCCCACGAAGAACCCGTTGGCGAGGACCAGCAGCAGGGCGAAGAGCAGTTGCAGGGCGTTCATCGGACGGCCGCCTCCCTCTCGGCCGGGTGCCCGGCGGCGGGGCCGGGCTCGGGGGACGCCGGCCGCCGTGCGGGCGAGGCCGCGGCCGGGCGGGCAGCGGGGGCGGGCTGGATGGTCGGGGCGGGGTGGGGGGCCGGGAGCAGCCGCACCAGCCGGACCCGCTCGGCGCGGTAGCGGCCGACCTGGCGGACGGACAGCTTCCAGCCGGGCAGTTCGGCGCGGTCGCCGGGGGCGGGGATCCGGCCGAGCAGGTCGGCGACGAGGCCGGCGACGGTCTCGTACGGGCCTTCGGGCACCTCGAGGCCTATCCGGCGCAGGGTCTGCACCCGGCAGCTGCCGTCGGCCTCCCAGGAGGGCCGGCCGTCCTCGGCGGGCACCGCGGCCAGTTCGGGGCCGTCGTCCTCGGCGAGGTCGTGCTCGTCGCGGACCTCGCCGACGAGCTCCTCCACGATGTCCTCCAGGGTGACCACCCCGGCGGTGCCGCCGTACTCGTCGACGACCACGGCCATCGGCTGCTCGCTGCGCAGCCGCTCCAGCAGCGGCTGCACCGGCAGCGAGCCGGGCACCAGCAGCGGGGCGACGCAGATCCGGCTCACGGTGGTGCGGGCGCGCTCGGACTCGGGCACGGCGAGGGCGTCCTTGAGGTGGACGACACCGGTGACCTCGTCGATGCGCTCCCGGTAGACCGGGAACCGGGACAGCCCGGTGGCGCGGGTCAGGTTGAGCACGTCGGCCGCGGTGGCCGTGTGCTGGAGGGCGCTGACCTTCACCCGGGGGGTCATGACGTGCTGGGCCGTGAGCTCGCCCAGCGAGAGGGTCCGTACGAAGAGGTCGGCGGTGTCCTGTTCGAGGGCGCCGGCCTGGGCCGAATGGCGGACCAGGGAGACCAGTTCGCCGGGGGTGCGGGCGGAGGCCGTCTCGTCGGCCGGTTCCACGCCGAGCGCCCGCACGAGGCGGTTGGCGACGGCGTTGAGGCCGGCGATGACCGGCCGGAAGGCGCGGGAGAAGACCTGCTGCGGGCCGGCCACGAACCGGGCCACCTGCAGCGGCCGGGAGACCGCCCAGTTCTTCGGGACGAGCTCGCCGACGACCATCTGGACGGCGGAGGCGAGCAGCATGCCGGTGAACACGGCGACGCCGGAAACGGCTCCCGCGGGCAGGCCGGTCGCCGCGAGCGGCCCGTCCAGCAGTCCGGCGAGGGCCGGTTCGGCGAGCATGCCGACCACGAGGGAGGTGATGGTGATGCCGAGCTGGGTGCCGGAGAGCTGGAAGGACAGCTCCCGCAGGGCCTCGACCACCGTGCGGGCACGGCGGTCGCCGTCGGCTGCGGCGCGTTCGGCCTCGGGTCGTTCCACGGTGACGAGGCCGAACTCGGCCGCCACGAAGAAGCCGTTGGCGAGGATCAGGGCGAATGCCGCCACAAGCAGGAGTAGCGGGATGGTCATGCCGCCGCCTCCGTGGGGAGGGCGGCGCGGGTACTACCGGACGATCCGTCCATTGCTGGAGGGAGTCACTCCTCAAGTCGCAGTTGCCCCCGGACCTCGGGGTCCCGGGGCCGGTGGGAGGGCGCACGGGTGCGCCCCGCCACCAGGGTAGTCACTGAGATCGCCGCCGCAATGGGACGCAGCGGTCGGCTGCGGCTCCGGTGCTTCGCCCGAGAGCCGTCCAAGGCCTGCCCGAGGCCCGTTCGAGGCCCGCGCGGCGGCCGACTCAGTGGTCGTGCGGCCCGGTTCCCCGGGCTTCGGCGAGCGCGCGCAGGGCGCGGGCGTCGCCGATGGCCTGCTGCTTCGCCACGCCGGGCTGGATGCCGAGGGCGGGCAGGCTCGTACCGTCGCTGAGGTCCAGGAACACCCACGGGTCGCCCGGGCGGAGGTTGACGCGCAGGATCTGCGCCCACTCCAGGCGGCGGGTGTTGGTCAGGTTCACCACGGTGACGCCCGCCTCGTCCGCGACCACCTTGGGGCGGCTGAGCAGGACGAGTACGCAGGACAGCAGGACGGCGGTGAAGATGAAGCTCATCCGCTCCCCCGGGCCGAGGTTCTCCAGCAGGAGGGCGATCGCCGTGATGGTGGCAAACATGGCGAGCCCGGCGCCCAGCAGGACGGCCCGGGTACGGGTCGGCCGGAAGGTGACCGGCAGGGCGGGCGGTGCGGGCTGGGCGGCGGACTCGGCCATGATGCTGGTGATGCCTTCTGCGGGGGGACGTACGGATCGGGGGAGCGTACGGGTCAGAGACGGCAGGCGTGGATCGAGGTGGTGAGGATCGCGCGCGCGCCGAGCTCGTACAGGTCGTCCATGATCCGCTGCGCCTCCTTGGCCGGGACCATCGCGCGGACGGCGACCCAGCCCTCGTTGTGCAGCGGGGAGACGGTCGGCGACTCCAGGCCCGGGGTGAGGGCGACGGCCCGCTCCAGGTGCTCGGCGCGGCAGTCGTAGTCCATCATCACGTAGCTGCGGGCCACCAGGACGCCCTGGAGGCGGCGCAGGAACTGCTGGGCCTGCGGGTTGTCGGCGGAGGTGCCGTTGCCGCGGATGACCACGGCCTCGGAGGTGAGGATCGGCTCGCCGATGACCTCCAGGCCGGCGTTGCGCAGGCTGGTGCCGGTCTCGACGACGTCCGCGATGATCTGGGCGACGCCGAGCTGGATGGCGGTCTCGACCGCGCCGTCCAGGTGCACGACGGAGGCGTCGATGCCCTTCTCGGCGAGGTGCTTGGCGACGATTCCCTCGTACGAGGTCGCGATCGTCATCCCGTGGAAGTCCTCGGGGCCGTTCGCGGTGCCGGGCTTGGTGGCATAGCGGAAGGTGGAGCGGCCGAAGTTCAGCGGGAGGATCTCCTCCGCGCTGGCGCCGGAGTCGAGCAGCAGGTCACGGCCGGTGATGCCGATGTCGAGCTTGCCCGAGGAGACGTAGATCGCGATGTCCTTGGGGCGGAGGTAGAAGAACTCCACCCCGTTCTCGGGGTCGACGACCACGAGCTCCTTGGACTCCTTGCGCTGGCGGTAGCCGGCCTCATGCAGCATCGCCGACGCCGGTCCGGAGAGTGAACCCTTGTTGGGGACGGCGATGCGCAGCATGGGGCTTCCTTCAGTGCGTGGGTGGCGATGGGTGTGGGTGGTGCGGGGGACCTGCGGGGACCCGCGTGGGGCTCCGGCCTAGAGGTGCGCGTAGACGTCGTCGAGGGAGATCCCGCGCGCGACCATCATCACCTGGACGTGGTACAGCAGCTGGGAGATCTCCTCGGCGGCGGCTTCCTTGCTCTCGTACTCGGCGGCCATCCAGACCTCGGCGGCCTCCTCGACGACCTTCTTGCCGATGGCATGGACGCCCTTGCCGACGAGCTCGGCGGTACGGGAGGAGCTGGGGTCGCCGTTGGCGGCCTTGAGCTGGAGCTCGGTGAAGAGCTCTTCGAAGCTCTTGAGGGATTCGTTCGCCATGATGGTCCTCAGAATACGGGGTCCCCCGCCGCCACTCAGCGCCAGGGTTCGCTGACGGACCGCAAGGTCGCAGCGGTGGAGACGGCGGCGATGACCGCTTCGTGCCCCTTGTCCTCGTTCGACCCCTCGAGCCCGGCACGGTCCAGCGCCTGCTCGTCGTTGTCGCACGTCAGGACGCCGAAGCCGATGGGGACTCCGGTGTCGATCGACACCTGTACCAGGCCCTGGGTGACGCCCTGGCAGACGTAGTCGAAGTGCGGGGTGCCGCCGCGGATGACGACTCCGAGGGCGACGATGGCATCGTAGCCGCGACCGGCCAGTACCTTCGCCACGACCGGGAGCTCGAAGCTCCCGGGGACGCGGAGGAGGGTGGGTTCGTCGATGCCCAACTCGTGCAGGGCCCGCAGGGCGCCGTCGACGAGCCCGTCCATGACCTTCTCGTGCCACTGGGCCGCGACGACGGCGACCCGGAGGTCTCCGCAGTTCCTGACACTCAGTTCGGGTGCGCCCTTGCCGCTCACAGCTGTGCTCCTCGGTGCTTCGTGGTCCGTGTTTCGTGGTGTGTGTACTGGTGCGTGCCGGCGTGTGCCGGTTGTCCGTGCCTACTGGTTGCCGCAGGCGGAGGTGGTCACGGCCTGCTCCAGCCAGGGCAGGTCGTGGCCCATCCGGTCCCGCTTGGTGCGCAGGTACCGCAGATTGTGCTCGCCGGCCTCCACGGGCATGGCCACCCGGTCGTTGACCGCGATGCCGTGGCGTACGAGGGCCGCGGACTTCTCGGGGTTGTTGGTCAGCAGCCGGACGCTCTTCACGCCGAGGTCGGCGAGGATCTGCGCGCCGGCCGCGTAGTCGCGGGCGTCGGCCGGCAGGCCGAGCTCCAGGTTGGCGTCCAGGGTGTCGCGGCCGCGCTCCTGGAGCTCGTACGCGCGCAGCTTGGACACCAGTCCGATGCCACGGCCCTCGTGGCCGCGCAGGTAGACGACCACACCGCGGCCCGCTTCCTTGATGCGGGCCATGGAGGCGTGCAGCTGGGGGCCGCAGTCGCAGCGCAGCGAGTGGAAGATGTCGCCGGTCAGGCACTCGGAGTGGACCCGGACCACGACGTCCGTGCCGTCGCCGATCTCGCCGTGGACGAGCGCGACGTGCTCGACGCCGTCGACGGTGGAGCGGTAGCCGTAGGCCGTGAAGTCGCCGTGGGCGGTCGGCAGGGTGACCTGGGCCTCGCGGCGCACGGTCGGCTCGGCGGAGCGTCGGTAGGCGATCAGGTCCTCGATGGAGATGATCGTCAGGCCGTGCTTGCGGGCGAACGGGATCAGCTCGGGCAGGCGCAGCATGATGCCGTCCTCGCCGGCGATCTCCACGATCGCGCCTACGGGGCGCAGGCCCGCGAGGCGGGCGAGGTCGACGGCGGCCTCGGTGTGGCCGTTGCGGACCAGGACGCCGCCGGGCTTGGCGCGCAGCGGGAACACGTGGCCGGGGCGCACGAAGTCGGAGGGCCCGCAGACGCCGTCGGCGAGCATCCGCAGCGTCGTGGAGCGGTCGGCGGCCGAGATGCCGGTGGAGACGCCGTGCGCGGCGCTCGCGTCGACGGAGACGGTGAACGCCGTCTTCATCGACTCGGTGTTGTTCTGGACCATCTGGGGCAGCTCGAGCCGCTCCAGTTCGGGGCCCTCCATGGGGGCGCAGATCAGGCCGCGGCACTCGCTCATCATGAACGCGACGATCTCGGGGGTGGCCTTCTCGGCGGCGATGACGAGGTCGCCCTCGTTCTCGCGGTCCTCGTCGTCGACGACGACGACCGGGCGGCCGGCCGCGATGTCGCGGATGGCCTGCTCGACGGGGTCGAGCCGGAAGGCGGTCTCGAGGACGGCGTCGATGTCGGGTACGGGCTTGAGGGTGGTCATGCCGTTGCTCCTTCCAGGGCCGGGGCGGGGGTGGTGCGCGAGCGCTGGTACCAGTCGTGGGCGCCCCACATGACGAGCGCGAAGTAGACGACGTAGACGAGGCCGGAGAAGGCCAGTCCGTTGGTGAAGGCGAGCGGGACGCCGACCAGGTCGACGAGGAGCCAGGCGAACCAGAACTCGACCAGGCCGCGGGCCTGGGCGACCATCGCGACGATCGTGCCGACGAAGATGTAGGCGTCGGCCCACGGGCTCCAGGACAGGTCCGGGAAGAGCGTGAACAGGCCGCCGACGGCGAGGGTGCCGAGGGCCGCTCCGGCGAGGAGCAACCCGCGCTCGGTCCAGGTGGCGGTGCGTACCGCGAGGGTGCCGTCCTGGGCCCGCTGCTTGCCGAGCTGCCAGGCGCGCCAGCCCCATGCGGCCACTCCGATGACGAGGAGCTGCTTGCCGACGCCGCCGGCGAGGTGCGCGGAGGCGTAGGCCGCTATGAGGATCAGGCCGGACAGGAGCTGGGCCGGCCAGGTCCATATGGAGCGGCGCCAGCCGAGGGCGAGGGCGGCCAGGCCCATCAGGTTGCCGATCATGTCGGACCAGATGACCTTCTGGCCGAAGACCGCGAAGGCCTCCGCGTTGAGCCAGGTCAGGGCGCTCACCGGTCGGTCCCCTTGCCGTCGTCGGAGGTCGCGGTCAGGGGGTTCACGCCGGCGGCCAGCAGGCGCTCGACGTACTTGGCGAGCACGTCGACCTCGAGGTTGACCGGGTCGCCGGGCTGCTTGATGCCGAGCGTGGTCAGCGCGAGGGTGGTGGGGATGAGGCTGATGGTGAAGTAGTCGGCGGCGGCCTCGACCACGGTGAGGCTGACGCCGTCCACGGTGATGGAGCCCTTCTCCACGACGTACCTCGAAAGGTGCTCCGGGAGCGCGACCTTGACGATCTCCCAGTGCTCGGAGGGCGTCCGGGAGAGGATCTCGCCGGTGCCGTCCACGTGCCCCTGGACCAGGTGTCCGCCGAGCCGTCCGCCGAGGGCCATCGGGCGCTCCAGGTTGACCCGGGAGCCCGCGTGGAGGGCGCCGAGGCTGGAGCGGGTGAGGGTCTCCTGCATGACGTCGGCGGTGAACTCGCCGTCGGCGGTCTCCACGACGGTGAGGCAGACGCCGTTGACGGCGATGGAGTCGCCGTGCTTGGCGCCGTCGGTGACGACGGGGCCGCGCAGGCGGAAGCGGGAGGCCTCCGAGAGCTGCTCGACGGCGGTGACCTCGCCCAGTTCTTCGACGATTCCGGTGAACACTCAGTGCTCCTTGGGGGCGGTGGTGGGGACGGCTTCGGGTACTGCGGTGATGCGGAGATCGGCGCCGACGCGGACGGCCTCGGTGATGGAGAGGCGCACCGCGTGCGCGATGTTCGTGATGCCGGCGTCGGCGAGGGCGGCGGGGCCGGAGCCGAGGAGCGCCGGGGCGAGGTAGCCGATGACGCGGTCGACGGCTCCGGCTGCGAGGAAGGCGCCCGCGAGGGTGGGGCCGCCTTCCAGGAAGACGGAGCGCACGCCGCGGGCGTACAGCCGGGTGAGCAGGTCGTGGACGGCGATGCGGCCGTCGTGCAGGGGCAGCCGGAGCAGCTCGACGCCCGGCAGGTGCCGGGTGTCGGCGCCCTCGCCGACGACGAGCAGGGTGGGCGCGGCGTCGTCGAGGATGCGGGCGGTCGGCAGGAGGCCGGCGCGGGTGTCGACGGCGACGCGGAGCGGCTGGGTGGCGGCAGTGGTGCCGGCGACGCCGCGAACTGCCAGGTGCGGGTCGTCCGCGCGCAGGGTGCCGCCGCCCACGAGGACGGCGTCGGCCTCGGCGCGCAGCCGGTGGACGTCGGCGCGGGACTCCGGGCCGGTGATCCAGCGGCTGGTGCCGTCCGCGGCGGCGCTGCGGCCGTCGAGGGTGGCCGCGTACTTCCAGGTCACGTGCGGGCGGCCGAGGCGTACGGAGGTGAGCCAGGCGGTGTTGCCCGCCGCGGCCTCGGCCTCCAGGAGCCCGCCCTCGGCCGTGATTCCGGCGCCGCGCAGGGTGGCGGCACCGCCGCTGGCCTGCTGGTTCGGGTCGGAGACGGCGTAGACCACGCGGGTGACGCCGGCCTCGATGAGGGCCTGGGCGCAGGGTCCCGTACGACCGGTGTGGTTGCAGGGTTCGAGGGTGACGTAGGCGGTGCCGCCGCGGGCGGCTCCGCCTGCCGCGCGCAGGGCGTGGACCTCGGCGTGCGGGCCGCCGGCCCGCTCGTGCCAGCCTTCGCCGACGACGGTGCCCGCGGCGTCGGTGATGACGCAGCCGACGACCGGGTTGGGGCTGGTGGAGCCGAGTCCGCGGGCGGCGAGCTCGATGGCGCGGCGCATGGCCTGCGCGTCGGCGTCGGCGTCGTGCGGTGCGTTCGCGGCGTGGTTCGCCACCGGGTCCTCCTGCCTCGATCGGGCACGGACTCCGGGGCCTGTCGGGATACGACAGATGAAGCGGTACAGCACACGCGGGGACGCCGAGGCCGAAATAACGGTCCGCCCGGACGTATCCGCAGGGATACGCCGATGAACCGCCGACGGCGGCGTACCGGTGACTGGCCCGCCGCGCACTGCCTCCCATCCGGACTTTCACCGTCGGTCCAGGAATTTCACCTGATCAACCGGCCGCTGGCTGCGGACGGGTCGCGGACTATACCGCCGGTTCGGAATTACACCGACCCCGGAGTGCGCTGCTTACTGGTACTGCTGCCAGTTTGCCACGGGTGATCGGCGGCCATGCGAGTGAGGGGCTGTGGCCTGGGTCACAAGCAGAGGATTCCACGCGACTCTGTCAAGTACGCCTGCGATTGGTCCAGACCTATTGACGAGCTGGTCTAGTCCTCTTAACGTTCCCTTCACCTTCCCCGGGAGACAGCCCGTCAGATGTGCGCACGTCACGGGCCAACACGCACCACTTCTCCGCCTGTTGTGTCCTTCGCGTCCCGCCATCCTCCCCTCCCCAGGAGGCACCATGCCGTCCCCCACACGCACGAGAGCGATGCTCCTGGCATCCGGCGCCGCAATCGCCGGATTGCTGCTGCCCGCACTGACGACGGGCTTTTCGCATGCGCCTGGGGGTCCACCCAGACGGAGTCCGCAGGAGAGAGCTGTCGCCCGGACGGGCTGTACGAGACCCCCGGTGTCGACGTCCCCTACTGCTCGGTCTACGACTCCGAGGGCCGCGAGAAGATGGGCTCCGACCACCAGCGCCGCGTCATCGGATATTTCACCGGCTGGCGGACCGGCAAGGACGGCACCCCCGCCTACCTCGCCAACAACGTCCCGTGGTCCAAGGTCACCCACCTGAACTACGCCTTCGCCCACGTGGGCGCCGACAACAAGATCTCGGTCGGCGCGGACAACGCGAACAACGCCGCCACCGGGATGACCTGGCCCGGTGTCGCGGGCGCCGAGATGGACCCGGCCCTTCCGTACAAGGGCCACTTCAATCTGCTGAACAAATTCAAGAAGCAGTACCCGAACGTCAAGACGCTGATCTCGGTCGGCGGCTGGGCCGAGACCGGCGGCTACTTCGGCGACGACGGCAACCGGGTCGCCTCCGGCGGCTTCTACTCGATGGCCACCAACGCCGACGGCTCGGTCAACCAGGCCGGCATCGACACCTTCGCGGACTCCTCCGTCGAGTTCGACGCAGAACGAGGAGCCCGGCACCACCGGCGACTGGGGCGTCTGGAAGGACCAGGGCGCCTGCTGACCTCGCGCCGGTGCCGTAGGTGAACGAACGTGAGGACCCGGTGGCCCGGCGGCCACCGGGTCCTCGCACGTGCTCCCGCAGGTCCCCCTCGTAGGCTGCTGCGGTGAGCACACAGGACGCCGCACGCATCGCGGACTTCGAGGAGCACCGGCCCCGCATGTTCGGCATCGCCTACCGCATGCTCGGATCCGCCGCCGAGGCCGAGGACACCGTCCAGGACGCCTGGCTGCGCTGGAGCTCCGGCGACCGCGACGACATCGAGCACCCCGGGGCCTGGCTCGCCAAGGCCGTCACCCACCTGTGCCTGAACCGCCTCGGCTCGGCGCGGGTGCGGCGCGAGGAGTACGTCGGCCCCTGGCTTCCGGAGCCGGTCCTCACCGGGGACGGGGCGCTCGGCCCGCTGGAGTCGGCGGAGCAGCGGGACAGCATCTCCATGGCGCTGCTGGTGCTGCTGGAACAGCTGACGCCGGTGGAGCGGGCGGTGTACGTGCTGCGCGAGGCCTTCGCGTACGGTCATCGCGAGATCGCCGGGCTGCTGGACCTGACCGAGGCCAACTGCCGGCAGCTCTACCGGCGGGCCGCGGGCCGGGTGGCCGCGCCGCGCCCCCGCTTCGCGCCGGATCCGGCGCAGTGGAAGAGCCTGGTGGAGACCTTCCTGACGGCGGCGCGGGACGGCGACCTGGCCCGGCTGGAGAGCATGCTGACCGCAGACGTGCAGTACGTGGCGGACGGCGGCGGGATCGTGGGCGCGGCCCGGCGGCCGATCCTGGGCCGGGACAAGGTGGCACGGTTCCTGGTGGGCGCACTGCGCAAGTACGCGACCGGCCTGCCGGTCTCCTTGGCGGAGGTCAACGGGGAGCCCGCCCTGCTCTTCGGCGGGACGGCGGTCCTGCAGGTGGAGATCGAGAACGGACTGGTCTGCGGGCTGCGGAGCGTGGTGAATCCGGAGAAGCTGGAATTTCTTCAGCGGCAGCTGTCACATTCCTGAGGGCTGTCCGGTCTCGGCTGGTGAACGCACCCCTTCAGGGAAGGAACGGACACCATGAGCACGATTCTCGTCACCGGAGGCACCGGAAACCTGGGCGCGCTGGTCGTCGCCCGGCTGCGGGCGGCGGGCCACGACGTACGGGTCCTGAGCCGGCGCGCGAAGGACTACCCGGTCGATCTGCGGGACGGCAGCGGGCTGGACGCGGCCATGGCGGGCGCGGAGGTGGTCGTGCACTGCGCGAGCACCCCGCGCGGCGGTGACGACGTGGCCGCCGGGCACCTGATCGAGGCGGCCCGGCGGGCCGGGACGGTCACGAACGTCCTCTACATCTCGATCGTCGGGGTGGATGTGGTGCCGTTCGGCTACTACACGGTGAAGCACGAGGTCGAGCGGATGCTTCAGGCGTCGGGGCTGGGCGTGACGATCCTGCGGACGACGCAGTTCCACGACCTGGTCGCCATGGCGGTGGACGCACTCGCGAAGGTGCCGGTGGTGCCGCTGCCGCTGCCGAAGGGGGTCCGGGTGCAGCCGATCGCCGTGGAGGAGGTCGCCGACCGGATGGCGGAACTCGCCGTCCCGACCCCGGCGGGCCGGGTCACGGACATGGGCGGCCCGGAGATCCACACCCTGGTGGAGCTGGGCCGGGAGTACCTGGCGGCGACCGGGCGGCGGCGCACGGTGTTCCCGCTGCCCCTGGCGGGAAAGGCGTACGCGGCCTTCCGCCGCGGCGGCAACCTGACCCCGTCCCACGCGGTCGGCCGCGCCACCTTCGCCGATTTCCTGACGGCCCGGGCCTCACAGGCCGCACAGGCCAGGAGCTGAGGCCGTCCGGGCGGGGGGCTGCGGCCGCCGCCACGTGGGAACCGTCACTGCGTTTGCACGAGACCGCATAAGCGACAGTATGGGACATACCGTCACGCTTGGTCCGCGGCATGATCCACGGTGAGGGGCGATGATCGTATCGGTGGTGTCCATGCCTGAGGGCGTCATGACGCGCACCCACGTGTCGGAGGCACGTGAGCGCCTCGCGGCTTCCCGCTTCCTGCTCGTGGACATGGAGCTGCCCGAGGAGACCGCGCCCGACGAGCAGCAGGTCGCCCACCTGCTCGGCCTGGAGGCCGAGGACGTGGAGTGGCTCGGCCGGGAGGGGGAATCCGCCCGGGTCGAGTTCCTCGGGGACAGCGCCGCGTTCGTCGTCCCCGCGTTCGAAGGGGGCCAGGCCGTTCACATCCACGCCCTGGTCACCGAGCGCGCCCTGGTCACGGTGCACCGCGGGCCGGCCGCCTTGGTGGAGAACCTCACCGCCCGGCTCCCGCACGAGAGGCCACCCGACACCGTGGCCATGCTGTTCCTGCTGCTGGACGAGGCCTTGGAGACGTATCGCCGGTCCGCCGTCCAGGCCCTTCTGGAGGTGGAGGACCTGGAAGACGAGATGTTCCGGCAGCGGCAGCCCGAGCACCTCTACCGCCTGGCACGGCTGCGCCGGACCGCAGCCCTGCTGCACCACACGCTCCTCCCCTACCACCAGTCGGCGGAGGAGGCCATGACGCGAAGGGCGTTGAACCGCAACTTCCCGGTGGAGCGCCAGCGGCTCGCCCGTGAGTACCAGCGCACTTCCAGGCTGGTACTGGCCGACATCGAGTCCCTCCAGGAGGCCGCCCGGCGGGCCTTCGGCACCTACTCGTCCCTGGTGTCCGGCGACCAGAACGGAGTGATCAACCGTCTCGCGATCGTGTCGACGATCTTTCTGCCGCTGAGCTTCCTGACGGGGTTCTTCGGCATGAACTTCGCCTATCTGACCGACGAGTTGGAGAGCGGGGCCGTCTTCTGGCTGCTCGCCGTGGGACTGAATGTGGTGTTCCTGGTCGCCGCGCTCTACGTACTGCACCGCACCCGCATCTGGCGGATCCTGCACGACGACGAAAACGTCGACGACGAGTAGGAGCGAGCCCGCGGGCGGCGGCATGGCCGCCGGGCGGAGGGCGTCGCCGTCCGGCCCGGTGCGCGTCAGGGGGCGAAGAGCTCCGACTGGGCGGCTTCGCGAGCGGCCAGGCGGGCGCCCGTGAGGACCGCCGGGTCGCCGAGGGCGGTGGCGCGGACCTCCATCGGCACCGGGGTCAGTGCGGTCAGCCGGCGGGCGACCGCGGCCGCCAGGGCGGCGCCGCCCGCGTGGCCGAGTTCGCCCGCCAGGACCAGGCACCCCGGGTCCAGGACCGCCGCGACGGCCGCCGCGCCCAGGGCGAGCCGCTGCGCCAGGTCATCGAGGAAGGTCTCGCCCGCGGCGCCCGCCACCGCCTCCTCCACCGGCCCGGTGTAGCCGTGCTCCGCAGCGAGCGCGGCCACCGCCTCCCGGCCGACCAGCGCGTGGAACCCGCCCGCACAGTCCGTCGCGGAGGGCAGCCGGCCCGTGCCCGGCACCGGGAGGAAGCCGATCTCCCCCGCGCCGCCGGAGGCCCCCCGGCGCAGCCGGCCGTCCAGGACCACCGCCGCACCGACGCCCGCGCCGAGCCACAGCAGCACGAACGAGTCCAGGTCCCGCGCGGCGCCGACCCGCTGTTCGGCGAGGGCCGCGAGGTTGGTCTCGTTCTCCACGACCACCGCGGCCGGCAGCCGCCGCTGGAGCGCCGCCACCAGGTCCCGGTGCCAGGACGGCAGTCCGACGATGCTGCGCAGCTCGCCGTCGGCCGGGGCCACCAGGCCCGGGGCGCCGACCACCACGGTGTGCAGCCGGTCCGCGCCGGCCTCGCGCGCGAGCGCCTCCAGCAGGTCCACGGCCTCGTCGACCGCGTCCACCGGGAGCGCGGCCCGGGCCAGCGGGCGGCCGAGCAGGTCCGCGACCACCGCGGTCGCGCTGTCCGTCCGTACGTCCAGGGCCGCCAGGTACGCGCGGCGGGCGACGATCCCGTACAGCCGGGCATTGGGACCGCGGCGCTGTTCGCCCGACTCCCCCACGACCTCGATCAGCCCGGCCTCGGCCAGCCGCTCGACCAGATCGGCGACCGAGGGGCGGGACAGGCCGGTCATCGCCTTGAGCTGAGTGGCGGTCAGCGGCCCCTCCTCCTGGAGGAGTCGCAGGGCGAGCCGGTCGTTGATGGCCCGGGCCGTGCTCGGCGACGCGGGCGACGGAGCGGCGGGGATCAGGGCCTTGGCAGGAGTCACGGCGCCCATTTTAGGTAGCTCCACGGCAATAACTATCAGGCAGGGTCCCTGATAGTTTAATTCCCATGACCGGGGAAACAGACCTCAGCCCGGCGCGCCTGCGCCGGGCCCGCTTCGCCATCGCCGCCGTCTTCTGCGCCCACGGGGCCGTCACCGGCTCCTTCGCCACCCGCATCCCCTGGATCCAGGACCACGCCCAGCTCAGCGCAGGCACCCTGGGCCTCGCCCTCGCCTTCCCCGCCCTGGGCGCGGCGCTCGCGATGCCGCTGGCCGGCCGGATCAACCACCGCTTCGGGGCCCGCGCCGCGCTGCGCGCGCTGCTGGCACTGTGGACCCTGTCCCTGATCCTGCCGAGCCTCGCCCCGAACCTGGCCACCCTGTGCTGCGCCCTCCTCGTCTACGGAGCCACCTCAGGGATGTCGGACGTGGCGATGAACGCGCTGGGCGTGGAGACCGAGAACCGGCTCGGCCGCTCGATCATGTCCTCGCTGCACGGCATGTGGAGCGCGGGCGCACTGCTGGGCTCGGCCGCGGGCATGATCGCCGCCCATGCCGGGGCCGACGCGCGGCTGCACCACCTGGTCGCCGCGCTCGCCCTGACGGCGGCCGGCCTGGTCGCCGTACGGGGAGTGCTGGATCTGCACAGCGCCGCGGAGGCCGAGGCGCCGCCGCATTTCGCGCGGCCCCCGAAATCCGCGCTGCTGATCGGCGCGATCGGGTTCTGCGCGGTCTTCGCGGAGGGGGCGAGCCTGGACTGGTCCGCGGTCTACCTGCGGGACGTCCTGGACACGGACGCCGGGCCCGCGGCCGCCTCCACCACCGCCTTCGCGCTCACCATGGCCGCCGCCCGGCTCGCCGGGGACCGGGTGGTGGACCGGTTCGGGCCGGTGCGCACGGTCCGGGCGGGCGGGGCGCTGGCCACCGCGGGCGGGCTGCTCGTGGTGACGGTCCGCCAGCCCGCCGCAGCGATGGCGGGCTTCGGGCTGATCGGGCTCGGCATCGCGGTGGTGGTCCCGCTGGCCTTCGCGGCGGCCGCGCGCAGCGGGCCGGCCCCGGCGCAGGCCATCGCCGGCGTCGCGACGATCACGTATGCCTCGGGGCTGATCGCGCCGTCGGCGATCGGCGTGGTGGCGGACGCGACCTCGCTCGTGATGTCCTTCGGGCTGGTCACCCTGCTCGCCTTCGCGCTGGTCGCGGGGGCTGCCGTACTGCGGCAGAAGCCGGTGGCCGCGGGGCCCGTGCCCGCAGGTCGGGACGAACCAGCAGGTATCCGGCCGTAATCAGGTATCCGGCCGCAATATGGCGTCGGCCCGTGCCCGAAGTGCCGCCGGTCGCGGCCGCGATCCCGGGCGGGTTGCCGGGCCGCATCACCGTGATCCTCTGCGGGACGATCGGCCTCCTCGGCGCCCAGATCCGGATCAACGGCGGGGTGGACCTGCGCAATCCGCTGAACCCGGTGCCGGCCGCGGCGGGCACCGTCATCGGCATCGGCATCGGCATCGGCATCGGCGGGGTGAACAGCCCGCGCGGGACACGCGTTCCCGAGCCGGGTTCGCCCGAACCGGCGAAGGACACGGCCAAGTTCCCCGGATCCGCTCCGCCGGCTGCGACGCTGCCTCCCATGGAAGCGGTGCTCGCGCGGATGCGCGCCATGGACGAGCGGCTCCCCGCGCAGGACGGCGTCGCCGTCTTCAACCGGGTGTACCTGACGGTGACGGAGACGCTCCACGCGCGCATCTCCCACGGGGAGTTCCCGGCGCCGCGGCGGGCGGAGGCGCTGAGCGTGCGGTTCGCGGAGCGGTACCTGACGGCGGTGGAGGCGGACCGGGCCCCGGCCTGCTGGCGGCCGCTGCTCCAGTACCGCCGCCACCCGGGGGTCCGGCCGCTCCAGCACGCGCTGGCCGGGATCAACGCGCACATCGGGCACGACCTGGCGCTCGCGGTGGTGGCCACGTGCCGGGCGCTGGACTGCGAACCGCGGGCCCTGGAGGCGGACTTCGACCGGGTCGGCGACACGCTGGTCTCCCTGGAGGAGCACATCCGGGAGGATCTGATGCCGGGCCCGGACCTGTTGGAGGTCGCGGACCCGCTGACGCACCTGCTCGGTTCGTGGAGCCTGGACCGGGCCCGGGGCGCCGCCTGGTCCGCGGCCCGCCTGCTGTGGACCCTGCGCCGCTCCCCCGAACTGGTGGAGGAGTTCACCGACTCCCTGGATGCGGGCGTGGGCCTGGTCGGCCGCTGCCTCCTGACCCCGACGGGCTGAGGGCCGGGGCCCGATGGTCCGGCCCCATGCCCCCATGCCCCATGCCCCATGCCCCCATGCCCCATTCCCCGCCGCCCCGCCGCCCCGCCGCCGGCGGGCGGATCGGCCGCGCCTAGGGTCGTGCGCATGACCAGCTTCGCCACGCACCGGCGCCGCGTGCACGACGTGTCCCGTCCGCCGTACCGGCGGCTCTCCGCCCTGCGGACCTGCCTGACGGAGTTCGCCCCGTACGGGCTGCGCGCGACCTATCACCACCTGTGCCGCAGCGCGGGAATCCCCTCGGACCTGGAGCGGGATCCGCAGGCGCTGGTGCGGGCAGTGGAGGAGCTGCACGGCGCCCGCCAGGTGTGGCTCGCCGAGTTCCTGCCCTGGCAGGAGCGCCGCCTGGCCCAGAAGGCCGCCGGTGTCCGCGTGGCCGTCCCGCCGGAGCCGTGGCGGCTCCTGTACTGCCCCGACCCGGAGTCCCACCCGGACCTGCCGCTGCCGGCCGCGGCGGCGCTCATCGCACGGGCGGCCGGTCCGTGGCCCCCGCAGGTCTGTCCCGTCTGCGCCGAGGACCGGGGCACCACCCGGTGGCGTACCGGACACTCCGTCGAGCGCCTCTGCGCCGGGTGCGGCGTCGGCCTCGGTTCCCGGCCCACGGGGCGGGAGGGAGCCGTACTGGCCGCCCGGGCGGAGCGGTGGAAGCTGATCTGGCGGCGCCGGGCATGAAAACGGGCCGCCGCCGCGCTGTGTACGCGGGGGCGGCCCGTGGTCACGGGGCCGGAGCGGCCGGGGGTGGGGCCGCTCCGGGCGGTAGCCGGGGGAGGTCAGTCCTCCGGGAGTTCGACCGGGGCGATCTCGTCGTAGACGT
The DNA here is from genome assembly GCF_040655295.1 of Streptomyces sp. NPDC050448. NCBI lineage: Bacteria > Bacillati > Actinomycetota > Actinomycetes > Kitasatosporales > Streptomycetaceae > Streptomyces > Streptomyces sp. NPDC050448. The sequence continues at coordinate 58,565 of NZ_JBFAJR010000017.1, forward strand.
CGCCCGGGCCCGGGTTGGTGCCGTCCGTGGAGCCGCCCAGGTGGTGCATGACGCCCCAGACCGCGTTCAGCGCGGTCTGGACCGCGCCCTCGGCCCAGCCCGCCGTCCAGGAGATGTCGTCGCCCGCGAGGAAGATGCCGCGCTTGTCCTCGGGGAGGCGGTCCTGCATGAAGTGGGTGAACAGGCGCCGCTGGTAGCGGTAGTGGCCCGGCAGGTTGGCCTTGAACGCGCCCATGAAGTAGGGCTCGTTCTCCCACGACACCGTCACCGGGTTGCCGATGATGTGGCGGCGGATGTCGACCTTCGGGTAGATCTCGCCGAGGGACTTCAGCATGACCTCCATCCGCTCGTTCGCGGACAGCGGCAGCCACTTCAGGCTGTCGTCGCACCAGGTGTACGAGAGGCAGATGACGGCCGGCTGGTCCGGGCCGTTGTCCAGCAGGTAGGTGCCGCGGGTCATGCGGTCCGTGAGCGTCATCGACATGACGTCGCGGCCCGTCTCCTCATCCTTGTCCAGCCAGAACGGGCGGTCCACCGGGATGAAGAGCTTCGAGCTCTCCATGTAGTGGGTGCGCTCCATCGCCGTCCAGTGGTCGATCGGGAACAGCGAGTCGTCGCACTCGATCTTGGACAGCAGCATCCACGACTGCGCGGTGAAGATCGCCGCGCGGTACGTGCGGATGTCGCCGGAGGCGTCGGTGACCGTGATGCGGTTGCCGGCCGTGCGGTGCAGGCGGGTCACCGCCGGGCGCGGGGCGCCCTCGTGCAGGGAGGACAGCGAGGTGCCCTGGGCCCAGTGGACGATCTTCTCGGGCTCGCGCTCCCACAGGCGCAGGGGCAGCTGCTGCGAGCCGCCGACAATGCCGCGGTGGTGGTCGTCCGCCTCGGTGTAGACGACGCGGAGGATCTCCAGGATGGAGTTCGGGAAGTCGGTGTCCCAGCCGCCGGTACCGAAGCCGACCTGGCCGAAGATCTCGCGCTTGCGGAAGGACTGGAAGGCCTCGGACTTGCAGAGGAAGCCGTAGAAGGTCTCGTCGTCGAGCTTCTCGACGAGCTTGGCCCAGATCTCGCGGATGCGCGGGACGTCCCGCTCGCGCATCGCGGTGTTCATGTCGGAGAAGTCGGCGCCCTCGTCGAGGCAGGCGTTCCACGCGTCGGCGACGTCGCGGTAGACCTGCGGCAGGTCGGCGATCGTCTCGGCGTAGTGGGTCTCGCCCTTGAGGTCCACGACCGTCGAGGGGGTGGCCTCGGCGAGCGGGTTCGGGAAGGGCTCGGTGACCAGGCCGACGAGGTCGATGTAGTGCTGGAGCGCCGTGGAGGAGGGCGGGAAGCGCATGGCGCCCATCTCCGCGGTCAGGCCCTCGGTGCCGGTGCCCTCGAAGCCGACGGTCCGCAGCCGGCCGCCGATCTGGTCCGCCTCGTAGACGACGGGCTTGAGGCCCATCTTCATCAGCTCGTACGCGGAGATGATGCCGGACAGACCGCCGCCGATGACGGCGACCTCGGTGCCGTGCTCGGTCGCCGGTATCTGGCCCAGGCCCGCCGGGTGGGCGAGGAAGTCGTCGTACGCGTACGGGAAGTCCGGGCCGAACATGGTGATCGGCGGCTGTCCGTCGCTGTGCGGGACGGCGGTCGTGGGCACCGTGGACGTCATGGGGTACGGCTCCTTGCGGGGGCGGGGCAGGGGGGAGGGCGCTGGCAGGGCTCAGACGAGGGAGGCGTAGAGCCCGGGGCGGCGGTCGCGCAGGTACGGGTTGGTCTCGCGCGACGCGTGCAGCAGCTCGGGATCGGCCTCGCCGATCACCAGCTCCTCGCCGCGGCCGGCCCGGGTCCGGGTCACCCCGTCGGGGCTCGCCAGGCAGCTGAGTCCGACGAACTCGAACTCGCCTTCCGGACCGGTGCGGTTGACGTACGCGATGTACATCTGGTTCTCGAAGGCCCGTACGGGGACGAGCTGTTCGGCGACGAACTGGAACGGGTGCATCTGCGCGGTCGGCACCAGGAGGAGGTCGGTGCCGGCCAGCGCGTGGGCCCGGACGTTCTCCGGGAACTCCACGTCGTAGCAGATCATGACGCCGATGCGGAGGCCGTTCAGGTCCGCCTGGACGACGGGGGTGTCGCCGGGCGTGAAGGCCTCCTGCTCGAAGCAGCCGAACAGGTGGGTCTTGCGGTAGTTCGCCAGCCGGACCCCGTCCGGGCCGACGAGCTGGGCCGCGTTGTACACGGTGTCGCCGTCCCGCTCCGGGTAGCCGTACAGGACGGCGACCCCGTGGCGGCGGGCGATCTCGCCGATGGCGCGGGCCGACATGCCGTCGGCCGCCTCGGCGAGGGTGGCGATGTCCCGGACTTCCAGCGCGTAGCCGGTCAGGAACATCTCCGAGGTCACGAGGAGCCCGGCCCCCGCCCGTGCGGCGCGGGCCGCGGCCTCGTCGAGCGCCTTCAGGTTCTCGGCGGTGTCGCCGAGCCGTCCGGAGCTCTGGAGGAGGGCGGTGCGCAGCGGGGGCATGGGCGTACCTCTGTGACAGGAGTGCTGGGGGTCCTCTTGAAGGTACGTTCGGGCGTTCGACCCCGACAAGCCGTGACCGTTGCGCTCCGCGCATCGATTCGTTGCGTGTTTCGGGGCGCGGCCGGAGATTCGTTGCGCGGGGCCCCCGTGGTTCCGTTTGCCCGGGGGTCTACGTGGCAGCGCGGAAGGCCGGGTGGGCGCGCAGTCGCCGCAGGTCGTCGAGGATATCGCCCGTGTCGTTGCCGACGATGCGGCCGCTCCAGGTGTCGCACAGGGCGGGGACGGCCAGCGTGCCGTCGTAGTGTCCGGCGGACTCGTAGGCCCGGCGCAGCGCGGTGTACGAGGCGGGCGGGCCGAGCAGGGTGGTGGCCACGGAGCGCTCCAGGCCCAGCCGGGCGAGGGCGGCCGAGACGCGCACGGAACGCGGACAGCCGGCGGACAGGTAGAGGCGGTAGCGGTGCGGTACCGGGGAGAAGCCGGAGCCGATGCGGCCGCGCAGGACGGGGGCCGGACCGGTACGGGGCAGGACCATGTGGAGCATGACTCTCCTGGGGCAGGCGCGCGAAGGCGTGGCGGACGTCCCGGCGGCGCGGCGCGCGCCGGGTCACAGGGGCCGTGCGGGAAGTCGTACGCGGCGTGGGCGGCGTGCGGCGGCGGATGCGGCGTGCGGCGTGCGGCGGCGGATGCGCCGGCGGCGCGGGCGCTGCGGGGAGGCCGTGCGCGGCGTACGGGAGGATCGGTCAGGCGCTCGGGCGCGATGCGCTGCACACGCGCAGGAGGTCGATGTGCAGGCGCCGGGTCAGCCACCAGCGGCGGAGGATCTGCGCCTCCGCGACCGCCGTCCTGGCCATCACCACCGGCTCCGTCCCGCCCTTGGGGCATAAATCCGCCCGCGACGGACGCTGACTCGGGTGACCGTCGTCACCAGCAGTCTCGTGGCGGTGCGCTGGGCCGTCAAGAAGGTGGTGGACGGCGGCCTGTGCCCGCTGCCGAGGGAAGGAGTTCGCCACCCCATGTCGCCCGACACCGACACGGCCGCACCCGGCCGCGTACTCGACGTACTCGACAATCCGGTCTGGGCCGCGCTGAACGGCCCGAGCAGTGCCTTCGCCGAGACCGGGCCCCGGGGCCTGGCGGCCCGCTACGTCGCGGCGGCCTCGCCGTTCGCCGCGCTCGCGGACCCGGACGACCCGCACGCCTGGGCCGATCTGGCCGCGCTGGCCGGGCCGGGCGCGACCGTCTGGGTCACCGGGCTGCCGACGCCGCCCGCGGGGTGGACGACGGAGGCCTCCGTACCGGGCGTGCAGTTGGACGGCGGGGCGGTACGGGCCGAGGCCGCGCCCGAAGCGGTCCTGCTGGGGCCTGCCGACGTACCGGAGATGCGGGAGCTGGTCGACCTCACGAAGCCGGGGCCGTTCCTGCCGCGCACCGTCGAGCTGGGCACGTACCTCGGGATCCGGCACGAGGGCCGGCTCGTCGCGATGGCGGGGGAACGGATGAGGCCGCCGGGCTGGTCGGAGATCAGCGCGGTGTGCACGCACCCGGACCACCGGGGCAAGGGGCTCGCGGGCCGGCTGGTCCGGGCGGTGGCGGCCGGGATCCGGGAGCGCGGCGAGCGCCCGTTCCTGCACGCGGCGGCGGACAACACGGGAGCCATCGCCCTCTACGAGTCGATGGGATTCACCCTCCGCCGCCGCCCGTACTTCATAGGCGTGCGTACCCCGGAGCAGCAGGTCTGAGGGTGCGCCGGTGCCCCGCACCGTGGGGTGAGGGCGGTCCGTACGGGCCGCCCTCACCGCGCTGTCGCTAGCCGCCCGCCGGGGCGCCCGAGTGGTGGCGGGCCGACTCCAGGGCGCGCCGGAGCCCGCGCTTCAGGAGTGCGGAGAGGGGGCGTTCGAGGAAGCGGTGGACCAGCCAGGCGGCGAGGACCATGCCGAGTGTCATCACGGTGACCAGCGCCCACGGCGAGAGGTGGTGGCGGAGCAGCCGGATGCCCGTCCAGCCGATGTGCTCGTGGAGCAGGTAGAGCGGGTAGGTCGTCGCTCCGGCCACGGTCAGCCACTTGCCGCGCACCCAGGAGAGCCGGCCGAGGGCGAGCAGGAGCATCACCAGGTAGCCGAGGGTCATCAGTGCGATCGCGGGCTTGGCGTCCATCGTCCGGCCGAGGCTGCCCGCCAGGTTGTCGTTGTACAGGCTGACCTGGCGGACCGAGAACAGCCACGAGATGCCGACGATGCCCCACAGCAGCAGGGTCGGCCGGAAGCGGTGCATCAGGTACATCGCGACACCGGCGATGAAGTACGGCGAGTACTCGGGCATGACGATGTAGTCGGCGAAGGGTGCCCGCCCGGCCGTCACCAGTACCGAGGCGATCGTCCACAGCGCGCAGAAGAGGACCACCCGGCGGTAGGTCACGCCCTTCCACACCACCAGGGCGAAGAGCAGGTAGAAGCGGATCTCGACCCAGAGCGTCCAGTACACGGCGTCCACCGAGCCGACGCGGAACGACTCCTGCAGCATGGTGAGGTTGAGCAGTACGTCCTTCATGCCCAGCGGGTGCAGGACCACCGGCCAGAGCGTGACCACCGCGGTGGTGGCCAGCACGGCGAACCAGTACGCGGGATAGAGACGGACCACGCGGGACGTGAAGAAGTCGCCCAGGCTCCGCCCCCAGCTGCTCATGCAGATCACGAAGCCGCTGATGACGAAGAAGAACTCGACCCCGGTCCAGGTGTACGAGGCCAGCCACGATGCGGTGGGGAAAACCACGTCGACCGGCTTGGCCCAGGCGTTCTTCGCTGCCTCGGAACTGCCGCCGAACCCCACGTAGTGGTGGAAGACCACCATGAGCGCGGCAAGCAGGCGCAGCCCGTCCAAGGCCTCCAGCCGTGGGCGGGGCGCGGCGGACGCGGGGGGCGGAGCAACCTCGCGCCTCGGGCCGGGTACGAGGTGGTTCAGCATGCGGCAGATGCTACTGAACGCCATCGCGCGGCAGCGGCCTGCACTTGGGGATCGCCCGGTTTGGGGTTGTTCGGGGCGCTGTCCGGTGGCCGGATTCACAGAACGGATCGCCTCCGGCTCGGCAGCGGGGATTACACGGGCGGGGAGCGGTCAGACGCGTGGGTAATCCACGGAAAGGAAATGCCATGACCGACGTCTCACATCTGCCCGGCGCAGCACACCATCACTGGCAGTGGCAGCTGCGGGCCGCCTGCCGGGATCTGGGCACCGGCCGGTTCTTCCATCCGGCCGGTGAGCGGGGCGAGGAGCGGGAGGACCGCGACGAGGCCGCGAAGCGGGTCTGTGCGGTCTGCCCCGTGCGCGCCGCATGCCTGGAGCACGCGCTGCGGACCCGCGAGCCGTTCGGGGTGTGGGGCGGGCTGACGGAGGAGGAACGCCGGGCCCTGCTGGGGCCGGCCGGCCGCACCGATGCGGCGCGCGTGAGCGCCGGGCACCGCTGAACGCCGCCCGCGGGTCCCTGTGAGCCGGCCTGGTAGGGCCTGCGACGCGGCCGGGCGGGCCTCCCGTACGTGCCCGGTGTGCGGGCCTCGCTTACGGCCCCGCCGTGGCGGGCCCTTGCGGCGGTTCTGCCGTGCGCGCCCGTACGGCAGAACCGCCCGTGGACGCGGCTGCGCCCCGGCATCGTGATGCCGGGGCGCAGGGTTGTCCGGGGTGTGCGGTCAGGCCGGCGCGCCCGAGGTGAAGCGGCGGAGCAGCGGGGAGAGCACGAGCACCGACTTGGTGCGCTCCACGAAGGGCTCGCCCGCGATGCGCTCGAGCACCCGCTCGAAGTGCCGCATGTCGGAGGCGAAGACCTGGACGAGTGCGTCCGCGTCGCCGGTGACGGTCGACGCGGACACCACCTCGGGATACCGCTCCAGCCCCCGCCGGATGTCGTCCGGCGAGGTGTTGTGGCGGCAGTAGATCTCGATGAAGCCCTCGGTCTCCCAGCCCATGGCGGCGGGGTCGACACGGACGGTGAAGCCGGTGATGGCTCCCTCGGCCCGCAGCCGGTCCACGCGCCGCTTCACGGCCGGGGCCGAGAGTCCGACCTCGGAGCCGATGTCCGCGTAGGAGCGGCGGGCATCCTCGGCGAGGGCGTGCACGATGCGTTCGTCGAGATCGTTCAGTCGCACTGCGGGTGGATCACTTCTCTGCCGTGGCCAGTCGGGAGCGGCGAATGCCGTACAGGAAGTAGACCACGAGGCCGACGGCCATCCAGACACCGAATGCGACCCACGTCGCGGCCGGCAGGCTGTACATCATGTAGGCGCAGGCGAGGAAGCCGAGGATCGGCGTGACCGGGAACCAAGCCACCTTGAAGGTGCGCGCCATGTCGGGCTTGGTGCGGCGCAGGATCACGACGGCGACGTTGACGAGGGCGAAGGCGAAGAGGGTGCCGATGCTGGTCGCGTTGGCGAGCTCACCCAGGGGGATGAACGCCGCGAGCGCGCCGCAGAACAGGGAGACGATCACCACGTTGGCGCGGGGGGCGCCGGTCTTCTCGTCGACCTTGGCGAAGACCTTGGGGACGAGGCCGTCACGGGACATCGCGAAGAGGATGCGGGTCTGGCCGTAGAGGACGGCGAAGACGACGGAGAAGATGGCGACGACGGCGCCGGCGGCGAGGACGACGCCCCAGAAGCTGTCACCGGTGACGTTGGTCATGATCTGGGCCAGCGCGGCCTCGGTGCCCTCGAAGTCCTTCCAGGGCAGGGCGCCGACGGCGACGAAGGCGACGAGCACGTACAGGATGGTGACGATGCCCAGCGAGAGCATGATCGCGCGGGGCAGGTCCTTCTTCGGGTTCTTGGCCTCCTCGCCGGCGGTGGAGGCGGCGTCGAAGCCGATGTACGAGAAGAAGAGCGTGGAGGCGGCGGCGCTGATGCCGGTGACGCCGAGCGGGGCCAGCGGGGTGTAGTTGCCGGACTTGATGCCCATGACGCCGATGCCGATGAAGAGCAGCAGGGTGACGATCTTCACCCCGACCATGATCGAGTTGACGGTGGCGCTCTCCTTGGCGCCGCGCATCAGGAAGACCATGGCGAGCAGGACGACGACCAGCGACGGCAGGTTGATGAAGCCGCCCTCGCCCAGCGGCGCCGAGACGGCCTGGGGAATCGTGACGCCTATGGTCCCGTCGAGCAGCTCGTTGAGGTACTGGCCCCAGCCGACGGCGACCGCCGCGACGGACACGGCGTACTCCAGGACCAGGCACCAGCCGCAGATCCAGGCGATGAACTCGCCCATGGTGACGTACGAGTACGAGTACGAGGAGCCGGAGACCGGCACCGATCCGGCCAGCTCGGCGTAGGAGAGGGCCGAGAAGAGCGCGGTCAGGCCCGCGATGATGAAGGAGATCGTCACGGCCGGGCCGGCCTTGGGGGCCGCCTCGCCGAGCACGACGAAGATGCCGGTGCCCAGGGTGGCGCCGACGCTGATCATGGTCAGCTGCCACATGGTGAGCGAGCGGCGCAGGGTGCCGCCCTCGCCCTGACCGCCCTCCGCGACCATCTGCTCGACCGGCTTGCGGCGCAGCAGAGGGTTCACGGGCTTGCGGGGCTCGGTGGCGAGCGGTGGCGCCTGGCCGGTTTCGAGCACGAGGGGACTCCTTTGACACTGCGGATGGGGACTGAGGCATCGACCGCAGCGGTCCGGAGCAGGACACAGACATGAGCCTGGGCATGGGGAGGACCGCCGAGCAGGCGGTCCACGCCACTCCACGTACAGCGAGTGAGCCTACGAGCTGAGTGATACCGCCCGTAATGCACCATCCTTGCACATTGCCGCACGATCGTTGCGCGGATCTGTCCTGGATGGTCCTTTGTTGCGCACGGATGATCGATCAGTGCGCACGACGCCCTGACCTCCACCATTGACACTTCGTCAGATCCGCCGCAGCATGCCGCCGGGGCCGGCCCGATCGCACAGGTGCACCCCGCGGCGGTGGAACCGGGCCCGCGCGGGGTACGGGTGAACGCGGTGGCACCGGGGGGCTGCGGACCCCCCTCCGGCACCGGCTCCCCACCTGACGACCGGAGGCGCGCAGTGAACGCCGAGAGCACCGCCACGCACTGGCTGGACCCGGGGCCGTTCCTGCGCGGAGTCGCCTGGCTCGACAAAGGGCGCCCGGTACGGGCCGACCCGGCGGACAGCATGCGGCTGCCCTGGGACACCGGCGAGCGGGCCACCCTCCCGATAGGGGTGCGTCTGGAGTTCACGGCGCACGCGGCACACGCGGTGGAAATCCGCTACCGGGCGACCGTGCCCGGCCCCACCGACGCGCTGCGCGACCTCGCGCACGGCTTCGCCCTGTGGGACCGCCACGGGGTGGTCCGGGAGGTGTGGACCGAACCGGCAGCGGAAGCCGTCGTACGCATCGAACTCCCGGGCGGGCCCGGCCCGTTCACCCTCCACCCGCCCGAGGGGCAATCCCCGCTGATCCTCGGGCTGCGCGGGGTCGGCGGGGCCGTGGCCCCGGCGCCGCCCGCACCCCGCTGGGTGGTGCACGGCGATTCGATCACCGAGGGCTGGTGGTCCACCCGGCCCGCCCACGGCTGGCCCGCGGTCGCCGGCCGGGCGCTGGGCTGGGACACCGTCAACCTCGGGTACGCGGGCGCCGCCCGCGGGGAACTCGCCACCGCCGAGCAGCTCGCCGGGCTCCCGGCCGATGTCCTCACCCTCGCCTTCGGCACCAACTGCTGGTCCCGCGTGCCCTTTTCGGCGCCCCTGCTGTACGAGACCACGCGGGCGTTCCTCGACCTGGTCCGCCAGGGGCATCCCCGGACCCCGCTGCTGCTGGTCTCCCCCGTGCTGCGGCCCGACGCCGAGCGCACCCCGAACCGGCTCGGCGCCACCCTGGGGGCCCTGCGCGATGCGATGGAGCGGGCCGCCCTCGACCGGATCGCCGCCGGGGACGACCGCCTCGCCCTGCTGCCGGGCCGCGACGTGCTGGGTCCGGAGCACCTGGCGGACGGACTGCACCCCGATGACACCGGACACCAAGTACTCGGCCTCGCTGTGGTCACGGCTCTGCGGCGCGCCGGGTTCGGTACGGGATGAGTGAAACAGCCCACACGAATCTCCTTGAACAGATCGACCCCAACAGGGCGTGTCCTTCACACAGTTGCCGACGCACCGGGGACGGGCGGCGGACACGGAGACACCACACGTGGGAGAGATCAAGATGGGCATCAAGCGCGGAACCACCCTGGCCGCCGTGGCAGTCGTCGTCACCCTCACCGCGACGGCCTGCGGCGGCGGGGACTACGCCAAGGGAGGGGACGCGAAGCCGGCCGGGGCCGCGTCCGCGGCCCCCGCTTCCGGAGCCGGCGACTACGGCTCCGACTACGGCGCGGGATCCACGGCCGGTGCGGGAGACGCCGCCGGTGCGGGTGCCAAGGGCGCCGGGCAGCTGGCGATCGCCCAGAACGAGCAGATCGGCTCCGTCCTCGCCGACAGTGCCGGCTTCACCCTCTACCGCTTCGACAAGGACACCGCCAAGCCGCCGAAGTCCAACTGCGACGGGGACTGCGCGAAGGCCTGGCCCGCCGTCCCGGCCGGCGACGCCACCGCTGCCACGGGCATGGACGCTGCGCTGCTGGGCGAGGTCGTCCGCACCGACGGCAGCAAGCAGCTGACCGTCGCCGGCTGGCCGGTGTACCGCTACAGCAAGGACACCAAGGCCGGCGAGACCAACGGGCAGGGCGTCGGCGGCACCTGGTTCGCCTTCGCCCCCGACGGCAAGAAGGCCGCGAAGGCGGCGGGAGGCTCGGGCGCCGCTCCCGCGACCGGCGCCACGCCCGCGACCGGCGCCGCTCCCGCAACCGGTGCCACGCCCGAGGCGGGCGGCGCGCAGCCGGCCCAGGGGGCTCTGACCGTGGCCAAGGACCCCAAGCTCGGCGAGCACATCGTCGACGGCAACGGCATGACGGTCTACCGCTTCAAGAAGGACACCGCCTGGCCGATGGCCTCCAACTGCACCGGCGACTGCGTCGCCAAGTGGCCGGTCGTGCCCCCGGTGGACAAGGCGAACGCCAAGGGCATCGTCGAGAAGGGCTACTCGGTGCTCAACCGCCCCGACGGCATGAAGCAGCAGGCCATCGACTGCTGGCCCGTCTACACCTTCACGGGTGACAAGAAGGCCGGCGACATCAACGGGCAGGGCGTCGGCGGCACCTGGTACGCGGTCTCCCCCGACGGCAAGCTGATCACCACCTCCTGATCGCCACCTCCTGATCCCTCCTCCCCCACTCTCGAGCCGCGCGGCCCCCTGCCCCCTCCCCCCGGCAGGCGGGCCGCGCACCGTTTCGCCGCGGCGCACTCGTCCATAGACTCCACCGCATGCTGCGCGTACTGGCCGTCGACGACGAGAAGCCGCTCCTCGAGGAACTGCTCTACCTGTTGCGCTCCGACCCCCGGGTGCTCAGCGCCGAGGGCGCCTCGGACGCCACCGAGGCCCTGCGGCGGATCACCCGGGCCCTGGAGACCGGCCCGGACGGGCCCGAGGGCATCGACGTGGTCTTCCTCGACATCCACATGGCGGGGCTGACCGGCCTCGACATCGCCCGGCTGCTGGCCGGCTTCGCGCAGCCGCCGCTGATCGTGTTCGTCACCGCGCACGAGGGGTTCGCCGTACAGGCCTTCGACCTCAAGGCCGTGGACTACGTGCTCAAGCCCGTCCGTCCGGAGCGGCTGGCCGAGGCCGTCCGGCGGGCCTGCGCCCAGCTCGGCCGGGCCGCCGCGCAGCCGGCCGAGCCCGCGGAACCGGCCGGCCCGGCCGTCCCGGTGCAGCGCCGCCCCGCCCCCGAGGTCACCGTCGCCGACCGCACCCCGGACCAGATCGCCGTCGAACTGGGCGGCGTCACCCGGTTCGTGGCGATCGCCGACATCGCGTACGTCGAGGCCCAGGGCGACTACGCCCGGCTGCACACCGACGAGGGCAGCCACCTGGTCCGCATCCCGCTCTCCACGCTGGAGGAGCGCTGGGCGCCGCGCGGGTTCGTCCGCATCCACCGCCGCCACCTCGTGGCGCTGGGCCGGATCGACGAGCTCCGGCTGGACGCCGGCACCACCAGCGTCCGTGTCGGATCCGCGGAGCTCCAGGTCAGCCGCCGCCACGCCCGGCAGCTGCGGGACCTGCTGATGCGCCAGGCGACCGGATAGCCACTCGGCCGACCGGTGGCCGCGGCGACCGTCCGGCGTGCGGGGGCGCCGTTCGTCGCACCGCGAGGGGCGTACGGCGCCCCACCGCTGCCGTCGGTCGCAGGGCGGGCGTCAGCGCCCGCAGCCGGCCCGGCCCGCACCTATCGTGGAGCCGCCGGTCCGGAAGGAACAGGCCGGAACGAGCAGGGGGTGCGGATGGCCGAGATCCAGGCGCTGCTCGACGCGCTGGCCGTACTGCCCCGGACCCGGCCCGCCGGCCCCGCCGAGGCCGAGGTGCTGCTCGCCCGGCTGCGCAGCGCCGCCGCGCGCTGGGCCGACGTACTGTACGAGGCCAACGAGGGGGTCCGGCAGCAGCTGCCGCCCCGCGCGGAGGCGGCCCTGACACTGGCCTTCCGGCGCGCCGAGGACTCGTACGTGGAGCTGGAGATCGCCCTGCGGGACTGCGCCGAGCATCGCGACCCCGCGCGCTGACCCACCTGTTTCGGCCGGTGGGAGCCCTCGGGATCGGCCGGGATCACGCCTGTTGCCCGGTCCGCGGGCGTGCGTAGACTCCGGTACCCCCTCCTCCCCCGTGCCGAAGGGACCGACCGTTGAACCAGACGTACGCGCTGACCGCGGTCACCGTCGTCGTCCTGGTCACGGTGCTGGTCGGCGCGCTGGGCCTGCGGATATCGCGGACCACCTCCGACTTCTACGTCGCCTCGCGGACGGTGGGTCCCCGGCTCAACGCGGCCGCGATCAGCGGGGAGTACCTCTCCGCGGCCTCCTTCCTCGGAGTGGCCGGGCTGGTGCTGCTCCAGGGGCCCGAGATGCTCTGGTACCCGCTCGGCTACACCGCCGGATACCTGGTGCTGCTGGCGCTGGTGGCGGCCCCGCTGCGGCGCTCGGGGGCCTACACGCTGCCCGACTTCGCCGAGGCCCGCCTGGAGTCGCAGGCGGTGCGCCGGATCGCGGTGCTGTTCGTGGTCGGGGTGGGCTGGCTGTACCTCCTGCCGCAGTTGCAGGGCGCCGGGCTGACCCTGGAGATCCTGACCGGGGCCCCGCACTGGGTGGGCGGGGTGGTCGTCGCGTTCGTGGTGACCGCGGCCGTCGCGGCCGGCGGGATGCGGAGCATCACCTTCGTGCAGGCCTTCCAGTACTGGCTCAAGCTCACCGCGCTGCTGGTGCCCGCCTTCTTCCTGCTCGCCGCCTGGGCCGGGGACGGCGCGCCCCGCGCCTCCTTCGACGCCCCGGCGGTCTTCCGCGAGCACACCGCCGTCACGCTCGCCGAGGATGTACGGCTGTCCCTGGACGCGCCCTTGGCGCTGAAGGTCACCGGGCAGGTGGACGGGCGGACCTACACTTCGGCCCCGCTGACGCTGGAGCCGGGGGAGCACTCCGTACGGGCCCGGGCGCGGCTGGAGTTCGCCGCGGACACCCGGGTCCCGCAGACCCGGGCGATATCCGGGCCGGGCGCGTCCCGCTGGTCCGAGCCGCTGGACGGGGGCCGGCCGGCGCTCGGCCTGTACGCGACGTACGGGCTGGTGCTGGCCACCTTCCTCGGCACCATGGGCCTGCCCCACGTGGCCGTGCGCTTCTACACGAGCCCCAACGGCCGGGACGCGCGGCGCACCACGCTGGTGGTGCTCGGGCTGCTCGGCTGCTTCTACCTGCTGCCGCCGGTGTACGGGGTGCTCGGCCGGACCTACGCACCGGAACTCGCCCTCACCGGGGACGCGGACGCGGCGGTGCTGGTGCTGCCGGAGCGGATGCTGGGCGGGGTGCTCGGCGACCTGCTGGGGGCGCTGCTGGCGGGGGGCGCGTTCGCGGCGTTCCTGTCGACGGCTTCGGGGCTGACCATGGCGGTGGCCGGGGTCCTGCACCAGGACGTGCTGCCGGCGCGCGGGGTGCGGACGTTCCGGATCGCGGTGCTGGTGGCGATGCTGGTGCCGCTGGCCGGGAGCGTGGCGCTGACCGACGTGCCGGTGGCGGACGCGGTGGGGCTGGCCTTCGCGGTGTCGGCCTCGTCCTTCTGCCCCCTGCTGGTGCTGGGCATCTGGTGGCGCGGGCTGACCCCGCCGGGTGCCGTGGCGGGGCTGGTCACCGGCGGCGGGGCGGCGCTGGGCGCGGTGCTGGCGACGCGGGCCGGGCTGCCGGCGGCGGGCTGGGCGCACACGCTGCTGGCATGGCCGGCGGCGTGGTCGGTACCGCTGGGGTTCCTGACGATGGTGTTCGTGTCGCTGGCCACCCGGTCGCGGATCCCGGCGGGGACGGCGACGACGCTGGCCCGGCTGCACCTGCCGGAGAGCGTGACCGGGGCGGGGGCGGGACCCGCGACCGGCTCCGGGCCCGGTTCCGGATCCGGTTCCGGATCCGGCGCCCGCGCGGGCGGTGCTCCATGACCGGAGCGGTGCTCGCGGTCCTCGCGGCGGCGGGCGCGGTCCTGCTGCCGGCCCTGGGCTGGGCCGGCGGCCGGTGGCACGCCCGGCGCGGCGAACGGGCGGCCGGCCTCGACCTCGGGACCCCGGTGGAGCGGGCCACCTTCCACACCCTGCACACCGCCTCGCTCGCCGCTCCCCCGCTGCGCGCCGGGCTCACCGAGGACGCCGCCCGCAAGGCCGCCAGACGGCTGCGCTCCCTGCTGGGCACGGAGGCCCTGTGCCTCACCGACCGGGAGGCCGTGCTGGCCTGGGACGGGCCGGGCGCCGACCACCACCAGCGGCGGGCGATGGCCCGGGTCGCCGTCATGCTGGACTCGGGGCGCAGCCAGAGCGTGCGGACCGAGTGCACACGGCCGGACTGCCCCCTGAAGTGGGCGGTGTTCGCCCCGCTCACCGGCGAGGACGGGGTGCTCGGCGCGCTCGTGGCCTACGGTTCACGGGAGTCGGCGGTGCTCGTGCGGGCCGCGACGGAGGTCGCGCGCTGGGTATCCGTCCAGTTGGAGCTCTCGGAGCTGGACCGTTCGCGGACCCGGCTGATGGAGGCGGAGATCAAGGCGCTGCGGGCGCAGATCTCCCCGCACTTCATCTTCAACTCCCTCGCCGCGATCGCCTCGTTCGTCCGCACGGATCCGGAGCGGGCCCGGGACCTGCTGCTGGAGTTCGCCGATTTCACGCGCTACTCCTTCCGGCGGCACGGCGAGTTCACCACGCTCGCCGAGGAGCTGCGCTCCATCGAGCAGTACCTGGCCCTGGCCGGGGCCCGGTTCGGGGACCGGCTGAAGGTGACCCTCCAGGTGGCGCCCGAGGTGCTGCCGGTGGCACTGCCGTTCCTCTGCCTGCAACCGCTGGTGGAGAACGCCGTCAAGCACGGGCTGGAGGACTCCACCGAGGAGTGCCTGATCACGATCGCCGCCCGGGACGCGGGCGCGGAGGCCGTGATCACCGTCGAGGACAACGGGGTCGGGATGGATCCGGCCCTGCTGCGCCGGATCCTGGCCGGGGAGCGGGGTGGTTCCTCGTCGGGCATCGGGCTGACGAACGTGGACGAGCGGATCCGGCAGGTGTACGGGGACGCGTACGGCCCCGTGATCGAGACGGGGGTCGGCGCAGGCATGAAGATCACCCTGCGGATCCCCAAGTACCGTGCGGGCGTGCACAGTTCACCGCCGGGGGAGCAGCTTCCCCGCCACTGATCGCCCCCCGGGCATGCCATCCTGGCGCGGACCGGCCGGTGAGGGTACCCCCTGGCAGCAGCCCGGGGACAGTCTGGGGAGGATCGCCGAGGTGCGGGTCGGGCGTGAACGACTGCGTGACGACTTACGGGACTGGGTGCGCGGCGGCGCACGGGGCCGCGGGGGCCGCCTGATCGTGGAGGGCGAGCCCGGCGCCGGCCGGACCGCCCATGTGCGCGAGGCGCTGGCCGAGGCGGCCGCGCTGGGCTGCCGGGTGCGCTACGGGGCCGCCGACGCCTTCACGGCGGGGCTGCCGCTGCGGGCCGCGCTGGACTGCCTGCACCCCGAGGGGGCCCGCCGGGCGGCCGTGGTCGCCCTGCTCCGGGAGGCCCGGGAGGCGGCGCAGCCCGGCGGGGCGTGGCTTGCGGCCATGGAACTGCTGGTGTCCGGGGTCGAGGAGTGGTGTGCCCAGCGCCCGCTGCTGCTGGTGCTGGACGACCTGCACTGGGCGGACCCGGCCAGCCTGCTGCTGTGGCAGCGCCTGGCCCGGGCGGTGGACCGGCTGCCGCTGCTTCTGGCGGCGACCCGGCGGCCGCTGCCCCGGCGGCCGGAGGCGGAGCAGCTATGCGTCGAGCTGGGCGCGGGGCCGCGCGGGCGCACGGTCCGGCTGGAGCCGCTGACCGGGGCGGAGTCGGCCGAGCTGCTCCGCGGAATGCTGGGCGCGCCGCCCGGGCCGCGGCTGCGGGAGGCCGCCGAGCAGGCGGGCGGCAATCCCCGGCTGCTGCGGGAGCTGACCGCGCTGCGTTCGCGGCCCCGGCGGCCCGCCGCTACAGCGGGCACCTGCTCCTGGCCCGGGCCCTGCTGGCGGAACGCGCGGGCCGCCCGGCCGACGCGGTGCGCGAACTGCTGCCCGCGCTGGCGGACAGCCCGGACGAAGCGGGGGCGTACGAGCGCCCCTGGGTGCTGTCGGAGATCGTCCGCGTGGCCCTGGAGAGCGGGGACACCGCCACGGCCCGGGGGGCGGTGGCGGCCTGCGGGCGGACGGCGGCGGCGCTGCCCGAGTACCCGGGCCCGGCGCTGGCGCTGCTGCGCTGCCGGGGCCGCCCGCGACCTGCGCCGACCGGTCGAACGGCACGCCGAACGGTCCCCGGGTGCACGGGTGACCGTCCCCGGGAACGCCGGTGGCCCCGGGCTCGTCCGCGGAGGACGGGCCCGGGGCCACCGGAAGGGGGAGCTAGCTCCAGCTGGCGTGCAGCGGCTTGCCCTCGGCGTAGCCCGCCGCGGACTGGACACCCACGACGGCCTTCTCCTCGAACTCCGCCAGCGAGCCCGCGCCCGCGTACGTGCACGAGGACCGCACGCCCGCGATGATCGAGTCGATCAGGTCCTCGACGCCCGGACGGGCCGGGTCCAGGAACATCCGCGAGGTGGAGATGCCCTCCTCGAAGAGCCCCTTGCGCGCCCGGTCGTACGCCGACTCCTCCGACGTGCGGTTCTGCACGGCGCGCGCGGACGCCATGCCGAACGACTCCTTGTAGAACCGGCCGTCGGCGGTCTGCTGGAGGTCGCCCGGGGACTCGTACGTCCCGGCGAACCAGGAGCCGATCATCACGTTCGCGGCACCGGCGGCCAGCGCCATCGCCACGTCGCGCGGGTGGCGGACACCGCCGTCGGCCCACACGTGCTTGCCGTACTTCTTCGCCTCCGCCGCGCACTCCAGCACCGCGGAGAACTGCGGGCGGCCCACGCCGGTCATCATGCGGGTGGTGCACATGGCGCCGGGGCCCACACCGACCTTGATGATGTCGGCGCCGGCGTCGATCAGGTCCTTGACGCCCTCGGCGGCCACGATGTTGCCGGCCACGATCGGGACCTGCGGGTCCAGCGCGCGCACGGCCTTGATCGCGCTGATCATCGACTCCTGGTGGCCGTGGGCCGTGTCGATGACGAGCGTGTCGACGCCCGCGTCGAGCAGCTGCTTGGCCTTGCCCACGAAGTCGCCGTTGATACCGACGGCCGCCGCGATGCGCAGCTTGCCGTTGGCGTCGGTGGCCGGGGTGTACAGGGTCGCGCGCAGCGCGCCCTTGCGGGTGAGGAGGCCGACGAGCCTGCCGTCCTCGTCGACGGCCGGGGCCAGCTTGCGGTGGCCTGCGTCGAGCTTGTTGAAGGCCTCGCGGGGGTCGATGTCGGCGTCGATGAGCAGGAGCTCCTTCGACATGACCTCGGAGAGCTGGGTGAAGCGGTCCACGCCGGTCAGGTCGTGGTCGGTGACGACACCGACCGGGCGGCCGTCGGCGTCGACGACGACACCGGCGCCGTGGGCCCGCTTGGGCAGCAGGGACAGCGCGTCGGCGACGGTCTGGGAGGGCGCCAGCGTGATCGGGGTGTCGAGCACGAGGTGGCGGGTCTTCACCCAGGAGATGACGTCGGTGACGACCTCGATCGGGATGTCCTGCGGGATGACCACGATGCCGCCGCGGCGGGCGACCGTCTCGGCCATGCGGCGGCCCGCGATGGCGGTCATGTTCGCCACGACGAGGGGAATGGTGGTACCGGTGCCATCGGGCGAGGAGAGGTCCACACCCTGGCGGGAACCGACCGCGGAGCGGCTCGGCACCATGAACACATCGTCGTACGTCAGGTCGTACGGCGGCTTCTGGTCATTGAGGAAACGCACGTGCTGAACATCCCAGTCGATCGAAGGGTCCGTCTACGGCCTCGACAGGCGGGGCAGCCGAGGAAACGCACGTACTTCATTCTCCCATGGCCCGGCATTAATGCCGCCCGGGCCGATCGTCCAGGACATACCGGGCCCCGTGGTCTGTTCCTACGGGACTTTGGTCCTCTCGCGGTGCACCGGACCGCGGCGCTGCGCCAGGGGGACGACGGATCCGCCGTACCGGACCGCCGTGAACTCGGCGGCGATGGACAGGGCCGTCTCCTCGGGGGTGGCGCCGCCCAGGTCCAGGCCGATGGGTGAGCGCAGCCGGGCGAGTGCGGCCCGCGGCACCCCCTCCTCGCGCAGCCGCTGCTCGCGTTCGGCGTGGGTGCGCCGCGATCCCATGGCTCCCACGTAGCCCAGCGGCAGCCGCAGGGCGAGTGCCAGCAGGGGTACGTCGAATTTGGCGTCGTGGGTGAGGACGCAGACCGCCGTACGGGAGTCCACCCGGCCCGCCTCCCATTCCGCGGCCAGGTGCCGGTGCGGCCAGTCCACGACCACCTCGTCGGCGTCGGGGAAGCGGGCCGGCGTCGCGAAGACGGGCCGGGCGTCGCAGACGGTGACCCGGTGCCCCAGGAAGGCCCCGATCCGGGCCAGGGCGGCGGCGAAGTCGATGGCCCCGTAGACGATCAGTCGGGGCGGTTCGGCGGCCGATTCGACGAGCAGTGTCAGCGGCTGCCCGCACAGCCCGCCCGCCGTGCCGAGTTCGGCGGTCCCGGTGCGCCCGGCCAGCAGCAGGTCCCGTATGCGGCCGGCGGCGGCCCGGTTCAGGGCCGGGCCCCCGCCCAGGCAGCCCTCGTAGGATCCGTCGGGGTGGACGGCGAGGGCCCGGCCGAGCTGCGGCGGCGGGCCGGAGACCACCCGGGCCAGCGCGGCTCTGGCCCCTCCGGCGGCGGCCTCGAGGACGGAGCCGAGGACGGGCCGCACCGGGTCGTGCCCGCGCACCGGGGTGACGAGCACGTCCAGGACTCCCCCGCAGGTCAGGCCGACGGCGAAGGCGTCGTCGTCGCTGTACCCGAAGCGGTGCACGCCCCCTTCGCCGGAGGCGATCGCGTCGAGGCAGAGCTCGTGCACGGCGGATTCCACGCAGCCCCCGGAGAGGGAGCCGAGCGCGGTGCCGCCGGCGTCGACGGCCAACGAGGCGCCCGGGCCGCGCGGCGCGCTCCCGCTGACGGCGACCACGGTGGCCAGGGCGAATTCGCGGTGCGCGGCGCACCACGCGCGTAGTTCCTCGGCGATGTCGAGCATCAGCGGATGTACTCGCGTCTCGCGCTCTGGCCGGGGATCAGCGGCCGCGGCGACAGCACCGGCGGGCCGGTGCGCGCCACGGGACCGGGCGCTCCGGTACGGGACACGGGACCGGCCGTCCCGCCGATCGCGGGCCGTCCGTGGCCGGGGAATCCGTCGGGGACCCGGCCGCGCGCACCGAGCAGCATCGAGGCGTGGGCGACACTCGCGAGCGTGGCGTGGTGGTGCCAGCCACGGAAGGAGCGGCCCTCGAAATCACGGATGCCTACGGGTTCGCAGGTCTCGGTGAAATCGAGGGATACCCGGTCGGTGAGTTTGGCGAGCAGGAAGAGCTGGGCCAGCGGCCGGTCTCCGATGTTGGTGATCCAGAACTCGGAGGGCAGCAGGGCGGCTTCGCTCCAGGCGCCGACGAGCAGCAGCGGGGTGGGCGGCAGGGGTGCGAGCCGGTCCTCGCCGGGGGTGGCGAGGATGGCGGCCGAGGTCAGCAGGGTCACTGCTCCTTCGGCGCGGCCGTGCCGGGTCCATTCGACGACGCGCCGCTGGGAGCGCAGGGAATCGATGAGTTCGCGGGCGGGTGCGGTGTGCGGCCCGGGCTTGTGGCGGCCGGCGCCGCCGAAGGAGACGGGCAGCGAGCCGTCGACCTTGAAGACGAAGGGGATGTCCTGCAGGGCGAAGGACTCGATGCTCTGCGGGATGTCGGTGTTGGCGACCTCCATCACCACGGGCCGGCGCTGGAGTTGCCAGGTGGCGGCCATCCGCTGGACGGCGTGTACGGCGTCCTGGGCGGGGGTGAGCGAGCGGGCGGTGTCGGGGATGCCGGCCCGCCGGCGGCGCAGCAGTTCGCTCGTCCAGGGCCCGGGGAGGGTGAGGGTCCATTCGACGGGGAAGCTGGCCTCGCTGGAGGCGAGCCAGATGCCACTGGCCTGCTGGCAGTTGGCGGTGCGGCCGAGCTGGGGGACGAACTGCCGGCCGACGCCGACCGAGCGGTCACCTGCCTTCTCTATGACCATGGGCTGGACCACCCAGGCCAGCGGGCGCTGGGCAGTGCGCTCGAGGTACTGGGCGAGGGAGCGGCGTACGGGGGTCCAGTCCCAGGGGGACTTGCTGATGAACTGCTGGAGGCTCTGCTCGACGGAACTGGCCCCGGTTCCGGCGATGTTACGGATTGTTTTCTTCCCACTGGTCCGCACCAGGCCGTTGAGATAAACACGGGCCCAGTTGCGCTGGTCCCGCCGGGGTAAGGATTCGAAGAAAAGAGAGATCAGGACGTCGATCAATTCGGAGATTTCCTTGGTGGAATCCTCCGGCAGAACTACGCGAGCCATCTGGGCCTCCCCCGCGACCACTAGATCCAATACCCTACTTGACCGTACAGAACGGCCGTAGGCCCCGGCGGCTACTTCCTGAGGTCGCTGGCAGATTCGAGCCGCTCTTCCTCTACCACGAGGGGGATGGGGATCTGGTTCGCCGCATAGTAGAGCGCGATGAGGAAGTGTGCGGCGAGAGTGAGCGGTGCGGAGAAGAAGGACAGGAGAACGGTCATGGGGTACGCCACGGCGCCGAGGCCGAAGCGTACGCGGGTGGCCCGGGCGCCCTCTTTGTCCACCCGTTCGTGGAAGAGGTGGCCGACGCGGGTGACGTACCACCAGAAGGCCAGGAACGCCAGCGCGTAGGCGACGGTGACCGAACTGTAAAGGATCGCGGCGGCGTTGGCGGAGCCGCCCTCCTCGACGAGGTGCTCGGCGAGCACGGTGGTGGTGTACGGAATCACCGATACCACCATCAGCACCAGGAGATTCAGGAACAACAGCGGCCGGTCCACCCGCTTGAGGTGACTGAAGATGGTGTGGTGGTTCACCCACATCACGCCGATGATGAGGAAGCTCACCACGTATGCGGCATAGTGCGGCCACTGTTCCCACACCCCGTGCCAGAAGTCCGATCCCGTTTCCTTCGGAACCTTTAGTTCCAGGACCAGAATCGTAATGACGATGGCGAATACACCGTCACTGAATGCCTCGACACGCCCGGTTTCGTGTTCCATGACCTCCCCTTTGCCATTCCACCAGCCCCGCCTCGATCTCCGGCGGGGCTTGCACGTGCGGGGAGGGCGCTGCCCTCGCCCTCCCCGCACACGCTACCCAGATATCGGTGGTCAGCCGCCGAAACCGGCGGTCTGGCGCCAGATCCGGCCATCGCGGACCACGAGCGTCCCGAACGCGTGCTCCGGTTCGCCGTTCAGGTTCATGATCGCGCGGTAGAAGATCGTGTCCTCGGTCTCGATGTACTCCTGGAGTTCCACCAGCGTCGGCTTCACCGTCAGGTAGCCCGTGAACGTCTCGCGCACGGCGTCGATCCCGACCGAGACCCCCTCGAAGCGCAGCAGCACGGCGTCGTCGGTGTAGTTCTTCATCACCGCCTCGATGTCCAGTGCGGCCAGGGCCTCCATCTGACGGACGAACACCGGGTGCAGGGTGGAGATGTCGTACTTGGCCATGTCGACTCCATTCTTTCAACTGGTGGTGGAGCGGGTGGAGGTGGGTTCATCAGGTGTTTCGGCGCAGGCGGCGGCCGCGGTGAGCGGCAGCCGGACGACCATCCGGGTCTCGCCGGGACGCGAGCGGGCCGTGATCGAGCCGTGGTGGCGCTGGGTCACGATGCGGTAGCTGAGGTGCAGGCCGAGGCCCGTGCCCTTCCCCACGTCCTTGGTCGTGTAGAAGGGCTCGAAGATCCGCGGCAGGGAGTCCTCGGGGATGCCCCGGCCGGTGTCGGCGATCTCCACGACCAGGCACACGCCCTCGGCGCGGACCCGCAGGGTGAGGGTGCCGGCGCCCTCCATGGCCTCGGCCGCGTTGTCGACCAGATTGGTCCACACCTGGTTCAACTCGCTCGGATAGCCCGTCAGTTCGGGCAGGCCTGGCTCGTACTCACGCACGATGGTGATGCCGGAGAGCTTGGCGCGCAGCACGACCAGCGTGTTCTCGAGGCCGTCGGCCACCGCGAAGCGCTGTTCGGGCGCCCGGTCGAGATTGGCGTAATCCCGGGTGGCGGCGACGAGTTGGGAGATCCTCGGACCGGCTGCGCGCAGTTCCGCGGCGAGCGAGCGGATCTCCAGCAGGGCCGCCAGGTGGTCGAGGGCCGCGGGCAGGGCCGGTTCCCCGACCCCTTCCAGCCGCTCCAGCAGCCAGCCCAGTTCCAGCCCGAGGTCCGAGATCCCCGAGCCGAGCAGCCCGGGCCGTTCGGTGCCCGCCTCCTCGGCCCAGTCGGCGATCTCCTCCTCGGCGTCGGCCTGGGCGAGCGGGTCGGTGGTGGCCGGCGGCGGCAGCTTGTCGAGCTCCTCGGCCAGCCGGTCGAGTACGGAGCGCTCCGCGCCCGTCGCGGCGGCGCCCCAGGCCTGGGCGGTCCGGGTGAGCCCCTCCAGGGCCGGTGTCAGCTCCTGTGCGGCCCGGGCCACGGCGGCCGCCGGGTTGTTCAGCTCGTGCGCGAGGCCGGCGGCCAGGGTGCCGAGCGCTTCGACGGTGGCCCGTTTGCGGGCCTGTACCTCGGAGGACTTGATCCGCCAGGCCAGCACCGGGATCAGGACGGCCGCCACCCCGTGGCAGCGGGTCAGCATCTCGAAGAACACCGGTTTCGGGTACGCGACGACGGTGGTCGCCGGCCCGCTCGCGGCGGCGGTGGCCACGTACGCGCCGTCCGTCAGCAGCGGCAGCTCGCCGGTGAAGCGGTGCGCGGCGGAGGGCTTTCCGTCGTGCTCCTCGGCGGCCGCGCTCTCCTCCTCGGTGGAGTGCCGGGTGAGCACCTCCTCCCGGCCGTCGACGACCTTGGTGACGACCAGCCCGCCCGCGAGCAGGACGTGGAAGCCGGTGGCCTCCTCGCCGTCCCGGAAGAGGACCTCCCCGTCGGCGAGCACCCGGGGCTCGGAGACGGAGACCAGCCAGTCCAGCTGGTCGTCGGTGAGCCCGGCGAAGATCTCCAGCCCGATCAGGGCCGACCGCAGCTCGGCGGTGCTCATGTCGGCAGCCTTCATGTGGTGCTCCCTTCGGCCCGGGTGCGGGCGGCCAGCCGCAGCGTGACGAGGAGGGCCAGTGCGCACACCCCGGCGACGGCGGCCATGAAGCCGACCGAGGTGCGGTGCAGGCCGTGGATGTTGGTGAGCATTCCGGCGAGCACGGCCGGCACGCTCATCGCGAGGTACGCGAAGACGTAGACGGCGGCGGTCAGTTCGCCGCGGTGCGCCGGGTCGGCCAGCGCGCTCAGCGCCCGGAAGGAGCCGAGGAACGCCGCGCCCCAGCCACCGCCGAGGACGGCCGTGCCCACGAGGAACACGGGGGCCGAGCCGAGGCCCAGCGCGAGCAGGACCAGGCCGAGCCCGGCCAGCAGCCCGCACAGGCCGAGGACGGCGGTGCGCAGGGCCTCGGTGCGGCCCAGCAGCAGCTGGGCCGCGGTGGCGGCGCCCGCCAGCAGGGCCACGGTGGCCCCGCCGACCAGGTAGTTGGTGCTGCGGAGCAGCGAGAGGGCCAGGTGCGGCCCGAGCGAGAGGTAGAAGCCGCCGACCGACCAGACGGCGACGATGGTCAGGACGAGGATCGCGAACCGGCCCCGCACGGCGGCCGGGACATGGATCCGGCGTGCGGTGATCCGCAGCCGGCCGCCGGAGCGTGCGCCGGGAGCGCTCTCTTTCATCCGGACCACCCCCACCAGCGTGACCGCGAAGGCGGCGACCAGCAGCAGGTAGCTGAGCACGGTCGGGGCGGGCGCGTACTGGACGAGCAGCCCGGCCCCGATCCCGCCGAGCCCGATCCCCACCGTCGGCCCCGCGCTGTTGACCTGGGCGCCGAGCGCCGGCCGCGAACGCGGGGTGAGTTCGAGCAGGGCGGCGCCCATCGCCCCCGTGGCCAGGCCCACCGCGAGCCCCTGCACGGCGCGGGCGGCGAGCAGCAGTCCGAGCCCCTGGGCCCCGGCGAACAGCCCCATGGAGACGATCGCCAGGACCAGGCCGACGCCCAGCACGGGGCGCCGGCCCAGGGTGTCCGAAAGGGACCCGAACAGCAGGAGCCCGATCAGCACGGTGACCGCGTACAGCGCGAAGACCACCGTGATCATGCCGGAGGACAGGCCCCATCTCTCCTGGTAGAGCACGTAGAGGGCGGACGGTACGGAGGAGGAGAGCATCAGCAGGACGAGGACCGCGCCGACCACCCAGAAGCCGGAGCCTCTGGGGGCCGCGGCCGCCTGCGCGGCCGGTTTCGCCGGAACCCCCGTGGTCGTCCTGGACAATTCGGCCACTGCGTCAACTCCCCGTGGTGGGCGGTCAGGCGAGGGCCTGGTCTGCCCTCTGCAGCGCGCGGGCGGTCAGCACCCCCGCGAGATGGCCGAGGTACTCGGCCGAGGTGCCGCGCCCGGGGACGAACAGCTCCCTGGGCTCGGCGCGGAAGGCCGCGAGCACGGCCTCCGTCGTGTACGGGCCACCGCGCAGCCGGTCCTCGACCCCGCGCAGCCGCAGCGGGCGGGCGGTGGCCCCGGTGACCGCGATGCGCGGCCCGTCGGGGGTGATCCGTACGGCGGTGGCGCACACCGGGTAGCGCGTGGCCCGGTCGGCGGTCTTCTCGAAGGCGCCGGCCCCTCCGGCGGCGGGCACCAGCAGTGCGGTGACCACGGACCCGGCGGGCACCCCCGAGGCCGCGAACTCCTCGGCGGTCACGGCCGACCGCCCGCCGGGACCGGCCAGTTCGACCCGGGCGTCGGCGGCGATGGCCGCGACCGGCAGGTCGGTGGCGTCCCCGCCGGCGGCCAGGTTCCCGCCCGCGGTGCCGAGGTTGCGGACCTGGGGGTCCCCGTTGGCCCGGGCGGCGGCCGCCAGTTCCGGGGCCTCGGCGAGGACGACCGGGTGGGCGGCGAGCTCGGCGAGCGTGGTCAGCGCGCCGATCCGGATCCCGTCGGCGGTCCGCTCGATGCCGCGGAGCTCCTCGAGGTGGCGCACGTCGACGAGCAGCCGGGCCGTGGCCTCTCCGGTGCGCAGCCCGGGCAGCAGGCTCTGGCCGCCGGCCAGCACGCGGGCGCCCCGGGTGCCGGAGAGCAGCGTGAGCGCTTCGGCGAGGCCGGCGGGCCGTACGTAGTCGAACTCGGTGAGGATCACTGGGCTTCTCCTCGCAGGCGGCGCCAGACCTTCTCGGGGGTGAGCGGCATGTCGATGTGCTGCACGCCCAGGTCGGACAGGGCGTCGACGACCGCGTTGACGACGGCCGCGGCGGGCGGCACGGTGGCGATCTCGCCGGCGCCCTTGGCGCCCAGCGGGTTGTGCGGGCTGGGCGTGGTGGTCTTGTCGAGCGTGAAGAACGGCACGTCCGCGGCGCGCGGCAGGGCGTACTTGGTCAGGTCGGAGCTGACGAGCAGGCCCTGTTCGTCGTACACGGCGGCCTCCATCAGCGCCTGGCCGAGGCCGTGCGTGATGCTGCCCTCGATCTGGCCGAGGACGATCTTCGGATTGCCGATGTTGCCGGCGTCGTCGACGGCGGTGTACGCCACCACCTCGGTCTCGCCGGTGAGTTCGTCTACCTCGACGACCGCGACGTGCGTGCCGAAGGGGTAGTTGAAGTCCGGCGGGTCGAAGTGGGTGGTCTCGTCGAGGGCGGGCTCGATCTCCGGGGGCAGCCCCCAGCCGTACCACATGGCCATCGCCAGCTCGGCGAAGGTCTTGGTGTTCTCCTCGTTGCCCTCTTCGTAGACCTTGCCGCCCGCGTAGACGACCTTGTCCTCGGGGATGCCGAGGAACACCGCCCCCGCCTTGACCAGCTTGGCCTTGAGCTTCCGGGCGGTGAGGGCGACGGCGGGCGCGGCCATGCTGTAGGAGCGCGAGCCGTAGGTGCCCTGCCCGTACGGGGCCTTCAGCGTGTCGCCCTCGTACACCTGGACCTGGGCCGGGTCGATGCCGAGCTCGTCCGCGGCGACCTGCGCGAAGACCGTGTGGTGGCTCTGGCCGGTGGAGGCGGAGCCGACGGTGACGGTGACCTCGCCGGTCGGGTGGACGCGGATGTTCGCGCTCTCCCAGGTGCCGCCGAGCATGCCCTCCTTGGACATCCGGGTGGAGGGGCCGACGCCGCAGATGGCCACGTAGGTGGCGAGGCCCACGCCGAGCCGCTTGCCGCGGGTGCGGGCCTCGGCCTTGCGGGCGGGCATGTCGGCGTAGCCCGACAGCTCCATCGCCTTGTCGAAGTTCAGCCGGTAGTCCCCGGAGTCGTACGTCCAGCCGAGGCCGTTGTCGTACGGGAACTTCTCGTTCGGCACCAGGTTCTTGCGCCGGACGGCCGCCGGGTCCATGCCGATCTCGGAGGCGTACCGGTCGACGAGCCGCTCCATCAGGAAGGCGGCCTCGGCGCGCCCGCTGCCGCGCTGGGCGCCGAGCGAGACGGTGTTGGTGAAGGCGGCGTACACCTCGCAGAAGGCGGCGGGGATGTCGTACATGCCGCTGATGGAACGTCCCATCAGGGCGGTGGCGACACCGGGGCCGATGGTGGAGGGGTACGCGCCGAGGTTGGCGTAGCTGGTGGCGCGCACGGCGGTGATGCGGCCGTCGCGGGTGCCGGCGAGCACCACGTGCTGGCGGTGGTCGCGGCCCTGGACGGTGGAGTTCATCAGGCCGGTGCGGGTGTCCACCCATTTCACGGGCCGGCCGAGCGCCTTGGAGAGCAGCAGGACCAGCGCCATGTCGGGGTAGAGGTAGCCCTTGGTGCCGAAGCTGCCGCCGACGGTCGGGGCGATCACCCGGAGCTTGTTGAACGGGATGCCGAGGACCAGCGCGGCGAGCAGGAAGCGGTGGTTGTGCGGGCCCTGGGTGGACGCGTAGAGGGTGTACTCGTCGGTGGCGGCGTTGTAGTCGCCGACCGCGCCGCGCGGCTCGATGGGGCTGTTGATGGTGCGCTGGTTCACCAGATCCAGCTCTACCGTGACCTCGGCCCCGGCGATGGCCGCGTCGGTGCGGTCCTTGTCGCCGCAGGTCCAGTACGCGTTCAGGTTGCCCGGTACGGCCTCGTGCAGCTGGGGCGCGCCCTCGGCGAGTGCCTCGTCGGCCCGGGTGACCACGGGCAGCGGTTCGTACTCGACGGCGATGGCGGCCAGCGCGGCGGCGGCCTGGCGCGGGGTCTCGGCGACGACCACGGCGATCGGGTCGCCGACGTGCCGGACGGCGTCGCCGGTCAGGACCGGGCGGGCGCCGGGAAGTCCGTAGGGGTGGGGCGGGAAGTGGCTTTCGACGCCGCCGGGGATCCAGATGCAGGGCAGCGGCATGACGTCGGCGTAGTCGGCCGCGGTGGCCACCTTCAGCACGCCCGGCATCTGCTCGGCGGCCTTGGTCTCGATGGAGAGGATCTTCGCGTGGGCGACCGGGCTGCCGAGGATCGCCATGTGGGCGGTGCCCGGGAGGTCGATGTCGGCCACGTACGTGGCCTCGCCGCGCAGCAGCTGCGGATCCTCGCGGCTGTCCAGCGGCTGTCCGAGCACGCCCGATCCCTGGAGGGGAGCCTCCCCCGTCACTGCGGTCATGTCCCTCACACCTCCTTGCCGGACGCGGACGCCGCGGCGGACCCGGACCCGGACGCGGCGGCGGAGACCGCGGCGCTCTCGCCGATCTCCTCGGGGATCTCGGCCCGGGCGGCGGAGCAGGCGCGCTGCACGCCCCGTACGACGCTGTGGTAGCCGGTGCAGCGGCACAGGTTGCCGGTGAGCCACTCGCGGATCTCGGGCTCGGAGGGCGCCTCGCGGTCCGCGGTGTTCTCGACGAGCTCGCCGAGGGCCATCACCATGCCGGGGGTGCAGAACCCGCACTGGGTGCCGTGCTCCTGGCGCAGGGCCTCCTGGAGGCCGGTGAGTTCGCCGCCCCGTGCGGTGACCCCCTCGATGGTGGTCACCCGGGAGCCGGCGGCCGACGCGGTGAGGATCAGGCAGCTCTTGACGGACCGGCCGTCGAGCTGGACGACGCAGGTGCCGCACTGGCCGGTGTCGCATCCGACCTTGGTGCCGGTCAGCCCGAGGCCGTCACGGAGCCGTTCCACCAGCAGTTCGTTCGGCTCGGCCGAGAACTGCTCGGGTCTTCCGTTCACGTTCAGTGAGAGATCCATGCCAGCGCCTGCGCTTCCGTGAGCGGCCGGTTGAAAAGGGGCCCGCCGGGCTGCTGGAGAATTCCTCCGGAGTGCAGCGAGCCGGTGTCGACGGGGGCGAATCCCAGATCCGTGATGATTCCCGCGACGATTTCCTTGGCTTTCTCGTCGTCGCCCGCCGTGAAATGGGCCAGGCGTTCGCCTCCCGCGGTGCCAGCGACGGCGAGAGTCTCGAAATGCATGGTGTTCAGGGATTTCACGACCCGGGCGCCGGGATACCACTCGGCGACCAGTTCGCTGGAGCTGCGCCCGCCCAGATCCGCGGGCGCGTCCGGGCCGCTGAACGCGTTCGTGGCGTCCACCAGCACCTTGTCCTGTACGGCCGCGGGCGCAAGGAGCCCGCGGATGCTCGCATAAGGCACCATCAACACCAGCAGTTCGGCCTGGTCGGCCACCTCGGCGGGGTGCGCCGCCGAGGCCGCCGGGCCCAGTTCGGCCAGTAAGGGGCCGATGGAACGGGGGCCGCGGGCGTTGGCCAATAAGACCTCGTGCCCGGCCGCCACCAGGATCCGCGCGAGGGTGGAACCGATCCGCCCGGTGCCGATGATGCCTGTGCGCATTGCCGCTCCTACTCGGTTCTTGGGTCGGTCGCTGAGTCGGTCAGTCGGCCGTCGCTCAGTCCGCCGTCGCTCAGTCCATGCCGATCCAGACCGACTTGGTCTGGGTGTAGCTCTCGAGGGATTCCGGTCCGCACTCGCGCCCGTATCCGGAGGCCTTGTAGCCGCCGTACGGCACGGAGGGGTCGTACTGGTTGTAGCAATTCACCCAGACCGTGCCGGCCTTGATCTGGGAGGCCACCCGGTGGGCGCGCCGCAGGTCCTTGGTGTGGACGCCCGCGGCGAGGCCGTACGCGCTGTCGTTGGCGATCCGGATCGCGTCGTCCTCGGTGTCGAAGGGGATGATCGACAGGACCGGCCCGAAGATCTCCTCCTGGGCGATCCGCATGCTGTTGTCGACGCCGGTGAAGACGGTCGGCAGGAAGTACAGGCCCTGGCTGGAGGCCCCCTCCGGGGTCCAGCCGGTGCCGCCGGTGCGCAGCACGGCGCCTTCCTTCTCGCCGACCTCGATGTACGAGCTGACCTTGTCGAACTGGCCGCGGTGGGCCAGCGGCCCGAACAGGGTCTCCGGGTCGCGCGGGTCGCCGGGCTTGAGGGCGGCGGCGCGCCGGACCAGGCGCTCGACCAGCTCGTCGTGGATGGGGCGCTGCAGCAGCAGCCGGGAGCCGGCGGTGCAGATCTCGCCCTTGTTGTAGTAGATGCCGAAGAAGGCGAGCTCCTCGGCGGCGTCCAGGTCGGCGTCGGCGAAGACGATGTTGGCCGACTTGCCGCCGAGCTCCATCGTCACCTTCTTCAGGGTCCCGGCCGACTTGCGGATGATCGACTGGCCGACCGCGGTGGAGCCGGTGAAGGCGATCTTGTCGATGCCCGGGTGGTCGGTCAGGGTCTCGCCGAGCTCCACACCGGGACCGGTGATCACGTTCAGCACACCGTCCGGGATCTCCGCCTCCTGGAAGAGCTCGGCGATCTTCAGAGCGGTGAGCGGGGTGGCCGGGGAGGGCTTGTGGACGACCGTGTTGCCCGCCGCCAGCGCCGGCGCGATCTTCGTCATCGACAGCAGCAGCGGGAAGTTGAACGGGGTGATCGCGCAGACCACGCCCAGCGGCTCGCGCAGGGTGTACGCGAGCTGCCCGCCGGCCGGGGCCCGCGAGGAGCCGTCGACGCGGGTCACGGCGCCGGCGTAGTAGTGCATGAGCTGGGCGGCCATGGGGGCGTCGACCGTGCTGGAGAAGGCGAACGGCTTGCCCATGTCCACCGTCTCCAGCAGGGCGATCTCCTCCAGGTCGCGCTCGATGAGCTCACCGACCCGGTTCAGCCGCAGCGCGCGCTCCTGGGCGGACAGTCTGCTCCAGGGACCCTCCTCGTACGCATGGCGGGCGGCGGCCACGGCCGCATCCGCGTCCGCGGCGGTGGCCTGGGCCACCGGTACGATTTCCTGTCCGTCCACGGGACTGATGTCCGGCTCGGTACGGCCGTCCTGGGCCGAGACCCATGTGCCGCCGATGAACAGCTTCCCGGGGTTGGCCAAGGGCTGGTCGCTGAGCGCGCGCTTGGTCATGGCTGCCTTTCGGGGGTGTCGGGGGCGGGGCGTCGTGCTAGCCCTGCGCGAGCTGCCGTAAGAACGTCTCGGCAAGGGCCTTGGAGGAGTACGGGTTCTGGCCGGTGGTGAGCTTGCGGTCCACGACCACGTGCGAGTCCCAGATCGCCTCGGCCTTCTCGTAGCGCGCGCCGAGCCGGGTGAGCTCGGCCTCGAGGATCAGCGGGAGCCGGCCGGCCATGTTGGTGACCATCTCCTCGCTGTGGGAGAAGGCCGTCATCCTGTAGCCCTCGAACGGCCAGTGGCCTTCGCCGTCGCGCAGGGCGAGCAGCGAGGTGTGGCCGTGGCAGACGGTGGCGAGCGGTTTGTCCGCGGCGATGGCCCACCGCAGGATCTGGGCGAGCTCGTCGGACTTGGGCAGGTCTCCGATCGCGCCGTGGCCGCCGCTCACGTAGATGCCGTCGTAGTCGGCGATGTCCTTCTCGGTGAGGGATTCCACCGCGATGGGGTTCTTGAGCTGGGGGGTGTTCTCGATGACTCTGACGTACTCGGCGGCGTTGGCGGCGTCCTGGTCCGGCGAGCCCTGGGGGCGGACCCACTGGAGGAACTGGGGGTCGATGCTGGTCTGGTCGACTGTGGGGGCCTGTCCCCCGATCGTCGCCACCTCCACGGTGTGGCCTGCGGCCTTGAAGAGGGTGTAGGGAACGACGAATTCCTCGGCCCAGAATCCCGAGGGGTGCTGTTCCCCGTCCAACAGATGGAGCGTTGCCTTGGCCGTCATGACGACGAGAATCTTCATGACTGTTCTCCTTGTTCTGGAATCGCTGCCGATTCAACACGCCCCCCGCAGGGGGCGTAAGGGGGGAGCGTCAGGCGCGCGATACTTCGTGAGGTGCGTCCAACGCGGAGATGATGGTGCGGAATTCACCGACCAGGGGGTGGTCGGGATGAGCTTCGGCGAATATGCGCTCGCCGTACAGGGCGGCCATTTCCGGCACATAAGGAAGGATTCCGGCCAGGGGGGCGCCGTACACCTCCTCGGCACGCCGGCGGACCCGTTCCCCGTCGATGCCTTCGGGGGCCATGCTCATGACCAGAGCCCGCCGGCAGGCCAGCCGCCCGGCCAGGGCGATGGTCTCCTCGACTCCGGAGAGGTCGATCCGGTCGGCCCGGGCCATGATCATCAGTACGTCGGCGCTCGCCATGGCGGTCACCGACTCGTTGTTCAGCCCGGCGTGGGTGTCGAGCAGCAGCACGTCGAGTCCGTAGTGCCCGGCCAGCCGGTCGAAGCCCTCCGGCAGCAGCCCCACGTCGTAGCCGCTCGTCATGAGCTCGCGCAGCGCCGCCGTCCCGGTCCGGGCCGGTACGACGTACAGCCCGGGCACGCCGACCTGTTGGGCCGTGGCCTCGATCTCGCAGCGCCCGAGCAGGTAGTCGGCCAGGGAGGGGCCCGGGCCGAGCCGGAAGAGCAGGTCCAGGGTGGGCGACTGGATGTCCGTGTCGACCACCCCCACCCGGCGTCCCTCGCCCGCGATGAGCAGGGCCAGGTTCGCCAGTACCGAGGACTTCCCGGTGCCGCCGCGGTGCGAATGCACCACGATGGTCCGGGTCATCAGGCCACCGCCGTACGGGCCGCCGTGGTCCGGTCCGCGTGCGGCCCCCGCGCCGCGCGTGGCCGGTGCAGGGCCAGCATGGTGACGTCGTCGTGCTGCTCGGCCGTTCCCGTGTGCTCCCGTACGGCGGTGTCCATCCGGTCGACCACCTCCCTGCCGCTCACCGGGGGGCCGGCGAGCAGCTCCAGCATCCGCTCGTCACCGAGGAAGCTGCCGCTGGGGCAGCGGGCCTCCGGCACCCCGTCGGTGAACACGAACAGGGTGTCGCCGGGGTTCAGCTGGGCGTAGCCGAGGGTGTACACGCAGTCCGGCAGCACCCCGACGGCCGGGCCGGTGACCTCCAGGGCGAGCGGGTCGCCGCCGTCGGCGCGCAGCAGCAGCGGCGCGTTGTGGCCCCCGTTGATGTACACGAGGCTGCCGGTCAGCGGGTCGAGCACACCGAAGAACAGGGTGGCGAAGTAGCCCTGCCTCAGATGGTTGCGGGTCAGGTAGCCATTGGTGGCGGTGACCGCGTTGAGCAGCGGTGTCGCGCCGACCACCGGAATCCGCCGGCTGCCGCCGGCCCGTCCGGCTGCCACCAGGTGCTGCAGTCCGCTGTTCTCGGCGGTGTGCCGCAGCAGCGAGCGGATCAGCGCCATGAACAGCGCGGCGCCGACCCCCTTGTCGCAGACGTCGGCGACGACGAAGGCGAGGCGGCGACCGCGGGAGATCTCGAAGACGTCGTAGAAGTCCCCCGCGACCTGGCGGGCGGGCCGGAACCGGACGTCGATCTCCCAGCCTTCGGGGACCGGCAGCGATTCGGGCAGGAAGCCGGCCTGGATCTCCCGGCCGATCTCCAACTCCTTCTCATAGCTCATGAGTTCGGCGCGGGCATCGGCTTCGCGCAGGGTGCGGCCGAGTCCGGCGCGCTCCGAGCAGCTGTGCAGCCGGGCCCCGACGAGGGCGGGCAGGAAAGGCGGAACGAGGTAGTCGTGGCCGAGCCGGACGTGTTCCTCGAGGGCGGCGAACTCCGTCACCGTCCAGACGACCACGATGGGGGCTCCGGCCCAGCGGCGCAGCCGCCGTACCGCGAGGCGCACCGACTCCCCGTCGGCCTCGGCCGGGGCGAGGAGCACGTCGGCGACGGGAAGCCCGTCCGGCGGGTCGTTGAGCAGCTCCGTCAGGGTGCGGGCGACGAGTTCCGCGTCCATCGACCGCAGCGCGTCGAGCAGTTCGAGCGGAGGCGGCGGGTACTCGTCGAGGATGATCACGGTCGTGGAGGGCATGGGTCCGTCCCCTCAGCCTTCACAGTCAGCGTGCTGATGTTGCGGCCGTCCCTGCGTACGTAGCTGAATTCGTCCACGCTGGTCAGCGCCAGGTGGATGCCGAGTCCGCCGACCCGCCGCCGCTCGGGGGGAACCCCGGGGGCGGGGGGCAGGCAGCCCTCGACGGGGTCGAAGGCCGGTGCGGAGTCCGCTATGGAGATCTGCACCCGGCCGGGACCGGAGCGGCCGCGGACGGTGATCCGCCCGTCGCCGCCCCGGTACCCGTGCATCACGATGTTCGTGGCCAGCTCGTCCACGGCCAGCCGGATCCGGTACGCGGCGCCCTTGTCCAGGGCCGCCCGGCCGGCCAGCCGCAGGACGAACGAGGCGATCTCGCCCAGTGCCCCCATGGTGGCGGGCACCTCCAGTTCGGCGGGCGTCCTCGCCAGTTCGACCATGTCACTCATGCGATTCACTCATCGGAGAGCACGATGCTGCGGTCCAGCCCGGCCGTCCGGATGGTCCGGGACACGGGCTCGATCGCGCCGACCACCTTGATGGTCACGTGGTTCGCCACCTTCTGCTGGGCGAAGACCAGGGACCGCAGTCCGGCACTGGCCATGTAGCCGACACCGGCCATCCTGATCTCGACCGTGCCGGTGCCGTGCCCGGCGGCCTTCTCGATGGTCTGGTGGAAGTCCGGCGCGGTCTTGGCGTCCAGCTCGCCCGCCAGCTCGATCACGGTGGTGTCGCCCTCGATGCTCAGGGACACGGAAAGCGGCATGTCAGGTCTCCTTCGGCCGTACGGTTGGAGCGTTCGGTCAGAGCAGTGCGGCTGATGCGGCTAGAGCTCGGGATCGGGCGTCCGGCCGACCAGGATCACGACCGAGCGCGGACCGATCAGGTACTTCCCGTCGTTCTCCAGCTCGGCCTCGCCGCCCGGGGTGCGGATGTCGTGCGGGGCCTCGGCCCCCGTGTCCGCGAACAGGTGCCAGCTGCGCCCGTGCGGCAGCGCGGGCAGTTCCAGGTCGTGCGCCTCCCAGTGCGAGTTCATGGCCACGTACACCACGTCGTCGTCCCCGATGCCGCAGCGGGCCACCGCGAGCAGCCGGCTCTGCGCCGACCAGTCGGGCTGCCAGGCCCGCTCGCCGTGCCAGCTGATGTCCGGCAGTCCGAGGCTTTCGCGGACCTGGCCGGTGGGGTGGGAGGTGGAGCGCAGTTCGCGGTGGTGCCCGCGGAACGCGATCATCTCCCGGGTGAACCGGAGCAGTTCGGCGTTGCCGTCGACCTGGTCCCAGTCGAACCAGGACAGCTCGTTGTCCTGGCAGTACGTGTTGTTGTTGCCCTGCTGGGTACGCGCGACCTCGTCGCCGGCCAGCAGCATCGGGATGCCCTGGCTGGTGAAGAGGATGGCCAGGGCGTTCTTCATCTGCCGCAGCCGCAGCCTGTTGACCTCGGGGTCGTCCGTCGGTCCTTCGGCCCCGCAGTTCCAGCTGTTGTTGTCGTTGGCCCCGTCGTTGTTGCCCTCGCCGTTCGCCTCGTTGTGCTTGTCGTTGTACGAGACGAGGTCGGCCAGGGTGAAACCGTCGTGGGCGGTGAGGAAGTTGACCGAGGCGGAGGTGCCGCGGCTCGAGTACAGGTCGGGCGAGCCGGCGATCCGGGTGGCCAGCTCCCCGGTCACCCCGGGGTCGCCCTTGAGGAAGCTGCGCACGGTGTCGCGATACTTCCCGTTCCACTCCGCCCAGCGGCCGTACGCCGGGAAGTTGCCGACCTCGTAGAGGCCGCCCGCGTCCCAGGCTTCGGCGATGAGCTTGGTGTGCCGCAGGACCGGGTCGTAGGCGAGCAGCTCCAGCAGGGGCGGGTTGGGCAGCGGAGTGCCGTCCAGGTCCCGGCCGAGGATGGCCGCGAGGTCGAAGCGGAAGCCGTCGATGTGGTAGTCGGCGACCCAGTGGCGCAGGCAGTCGAGCACGTAGTTGCGCACGACGGGGTGGTTGCAGTTGACCGTGTTGCCCGTGCCGCTGAAGTTGAAGTAGTACCCCTCCGGCGTGAGCATGTAGTACGTGGCGTTGTCGAGCCCCTTGAAGGAGATCGTCGGGCCCTGCTCGTTGCCCTCGGCGGTGTGGTTGAAGACGACGTCGAGGATGACCTCGATGCCGGCCGCGTGCAGATCCTTGATCAGGGTGCGGAACTCGTCGCCCTGCATCCCGTAGCGTCCGGTGGCCGCGTAGCCGGCCTTGGGCGCGAAGAACGAGACGGTGTTGTAGCCCCAGTAGTCGAAGAGCCGCTCCCCCGTCTCCGGGTCGGTCCGCGGGTTGTCGCTCTCGTCGAACTCGAACACCGGGAGCAGCTCGATGCAGTTGATCCCGAGCTCCTTCAGGTACGGGATCTTCTCGCGCAGCCCCGCGAACGTACCGGGGGCCGTGACCTGCGAGGAGGGGTGCCGGGTGAAGCCGCGCACGTGGGTCTCGTACACGACGAGGTCCTCGGCGGGGAGCCGCAGCGGCGTGTCGTCGCCCCAGTCGAAGTCCTGGAGGCAGACGCGCGAGCGGTACTGGTAGCCACGGCTGCGGTCCGGCTCCACGCCCCACACGTCGCGGCCGGCGATCAGCCGGGCGTACGGGTCGGAGAGGACCTGCCGGGCGTCGAAGCGGTGACCGGTGACCGGGTCGTAGGGGCCGTCGGCCCGGTACCCGTACTCGATGTTCTCGTGGTCGAGGCCGAAGACCGTCATGGCGAAGACGCTGCCGGTACGGAACTCCTCGGGGAATTCCAGCTCGGCCATCGGCTCGGGCTCTCCGCGCTTGAAGATGACCAGGGTCATGGAGGTCGCCTGGTCGGAGAAGACGGAGAAACTGACCCCGCCGGGGACCACATTGGCCCCGAAGGGGAACGGCTTGCCCGCGCGGACGCGGTACCCGCCCACTTCGTGGGTCGGGTACGCGTCGACGCGCAGGACCTGCTCGGACTGGGCCTCGGTCATCGCGCGACCGCGCTCTTCACGGTCTTGGCCTTGGACTTGGCCTCCGCGGCCGCCGCCTCGCCGGTCTCGAAGAAGTCGAGGAAGCCGGTGGCCGACATGACGAACCGGACTTCCTCGCTCACCCCGTACAGGGTGACCGCGACCCCGGCGTGCTGGGCCTCGCGGTAGACGACGAGCAGGGTGCGCAGGCCCGCGCTGGACACGTACGTGACGGCCGTGAGGTCGATGCGCAGCGGCCGGCCCTCGCGGACCAGCGGCAGCAGGGCCTGCAGCAGCTGTCCGGAGGTCTCACTGTTGATCTCGCCGGTGGCGACGAGGACGGTACCGCCCTTGTTGCGGCGTTCCTTGACGTTCAGAGACATTGCTTTCCCCTCTTGTCGGGGCGCCCCCCGTTGAGCGCTATGAAGTCACCGGGCGCAGCCGGACCTTGACCTTGACCCGCCCCTGGACGTCGGGCAGCCGGACGGTGAGGCCGTCGGCGTCGAAGTCCCGGTACGGCTTCTCGTCGATCTCGACGGACGCGATCTGCACCGAGCCCGCGGGAAGCAGGTCGGGCGAGACGCGCAGCACGCGGTCGGGCAGGTTGGTCGGGTCGGGCTTGAAGTGGAAGTCCATTTCCCGCCCGTTGATGAGCAGGTTGTTGTAGACGGCGGACAGGTAGCAGAGCTCCGCCGAGTGGTACATGGACATCGAGTGGCTGCCCTTGAGCCGCTCCGTGCCGAGCAGGTACGGCGTACCGCTGGCGAGCACGTTGAAGTAGACCGCTCCCTCGTCGTGGTCGAGGAAGAAGGTGTTGTAGAAGGCCTCCGCCTGCCGGGCCTCGCGCAGGAAGGCGTCGTCGCCGACCGTGCCGTTCAGGATGAGGTAGGCGAGGATCGCCTGCTCCTGCTGCCACCAGGCCTTGCGGTCGTGCCAGGCGAAACGATACGTCTCCTGGTTCCCGTCCTTGACCCGCTCGACGACGTCGTACCAGCCGCCGCGCTGCACGTCGCTGCCGACGGCCGGCATGATCTCGCCGATCTTGCGGGCGAGCTCCTCGTAGGCCGGCTTCGGCTTCAGCGAGTTCATCCGCATCAGGTTCCAGGCGATCTTCAGGTTGTGCCCGACCACCGCGCGGTTCTGCTGCCAGCTGTGCGCGGTGTCGTGCGACCAGTCGCGGAAGAAGCGCTCCTGGACGAAGGGGCTGTTCTTGTAGTCCGGGAACTTGTCCGCGATGGTGTCGAAGGTGTACTCGAGGAAGTCGGCGTACTTCTGGTCGCCGGTCGCCAGGTACAGGTTGATCAGGTACGCGGGCGCGTGGTCGCCGACCGAGTTCCAGTTCTTGCGCTCGGCGTTCTCGCCGAGGGACTCGTGGTCCGCGCTGAACAGGATCGGGTCGATGTGCGAGTAGTAGCCGCCCTGCTCGCGGTCGAGGAAGAACTTGTCGAAGAGCCGGATGGTGGCGTCCGCGTCGTTCTTGATCCGGATGTCACCGGTGACCCGGTAGGTCTGGATCGGGCCGGCCAGCGCGTAGATCTGCTCGTACATCGGGATCGCGTCGTAGTCGTCGGAGAACTCCGAGGTGAACAGCTTGCGCTCACTGTCACCGTCGACGCTGATGCCGTGGTACCAGAAGACCACGTCCTCCTCGCTGTCCACGACCCGCATGTGCTTGCGCAGGTACTCGGTGCCGCGCTCGGCAACCTCCAGGTACTCGTCCTTGCCGGTCAGCAGGTAGGCCGAGGCCATGCCGTAGACCAGGCGGGAGATCGTGTCGGTCTCCTGGACGTGGCTGGCGGTCTTGTCACCGCCGAGCCGGATCTCGGTGCGGTACTCGGTGAAGTCCACCGGGCCCTCGCCGAACTGCGCCCGCTTGTAGAAGTCGGCCAGCGACTCGATCTGCTTGACCCACCAGCTGGGCTCCTCGAAGCGGTAGTCCTCGGCGCCGCGGCCCAGGAACACCAGGCGCTTGGCCTCGAAGCGGCCCCCGTGCTCCGGGTAGTGGACGCCGTACACGAAGAGGAACCGGCCCGGCGAGAGCATCTCGTCGATGTGCCCGGAGGCGTCGATGTACGGCTCGTCCAGGTTGCGGACCAGCTCGGCACTCGGGTCCCCGGCGAGGGAGACGTCGAACTCGCGGCCGTCCGAGGTCTTCAGCCGCAGCAGGCGGGACTCGGAGTCGAAGCGGCCGACGTAGCCCGCGATGGTGTCGGAGAAGGAGAAGCTCACGGCGTCCGCCATGTCATGCACCGTCCTTGTCGTGTGAGCGGTCGTCCTCGAATCCCTGACTGACCTCGACGATCACCCCGTCGGGATCGCGGACCCACACGGTCCGCCAGCCGCAGATGAAGTCGTCGAAGTCCAGCGGCCCCAGGGTCACTTCGGCCGCGTCCCCCAGCTCCGCCAGGAACGCGTCCACGCTGTCGGTCTGAAAGGCCAGGTGGCGCATCCGGCCCGGGGCCTGCGGCCCGTCCTCGTGCGCTTGCCGGGCCGGTTCGGTGCCGGCCGCGAAGAGCTCCAGGTACGCGTCCCCGCGGCGCAGGAACACGATCTGGGCCTCCCCGAGATCGACCACCCGGGCCCGGGTGAAGCCGAAGTACCGGGTGTAGAACTCCTCGGTGGTCTTCTGGTCCGTGCAGTTCAGGCCCACGTGCGACCAGACCATTGCGGCCATCAGCCGGTCCTCCGGCCCCGCCCCGCCGCGATCAGCTCGATGATCCGGCGGGCGAAGAGGTGGTGGTGGGCGCCGGTGCGGCCGGTGACCAGGTCCCCGTCGACCACCACGTCCTCGTCGACGTACTCGGCGCCCATGTTCCGGACGTCACCGATGAGGTTGTTGTGGCAGACCACCTTGCGGCCGCGCACCTTGCCCGGGATCGAGGAGGCCAGCCACATGCCGTGGCAGATGATCCCCTTGAGGACCGTCGGCTCCTCGAAGGCCCGGCGCAGCAGCTCCGTAGCCGGCGCCAGGACGTCGACGTCCTCGGTGTAGCGCAGCCGGTCGGCCACCATGCCCGAGGGCACGATGATCGCCGCGTACCGGCGCAGCTCCTCGTCGCTCAGCCCCTCCAGGGACTTGTCGGCGGTGAACGGCGCCCGGTACTCGTGCCCGGAGAAGGTGATGGAGTCGTTGCCCCACAGCCGGGTCAGGAAGTCGACCTCGGCGCCCTCCTCGGCGAACCGGTGCTGGTAGTAGAAGATCTCCGGCTCGTAGAAGTCGCTCTCGACCAGGACCGCGATCCGGGTCCCGCTCAGCGCACCCTCGCGCAGCACGGCGTCAGGCACGGGACACCCCCCTCAGGAAGTCCGCCGCGCGCTCGGCGATCATCGCGATGGCGGTGTGGCAGTTGCCCGACGGGACCGCGGGCATCACGCTGGCGTCGACGACGCGCAGGTTGCGTACGCCGTGCACCCGCAGCTCGGGGTCGACGACGGAGAGGTCGTCGATGCCCATGCGGCAGGAGCCGGCCTGGTGGTGGTAGCTCTCCGACTTCTGCTTCGCGAAGGTCCGCAGGTCCTCGTCGGTGCCGTAGCCGGGGCCGGGCTGGAGCTCCTGCTTGTACCAGGGCGAGAAGGCCGAGGTCGCGAAGATCTCCCGGGCCAGCTTGACGCCCTGCACCATCCGCTCCAGGTCCCACCGGTCGCCGAGGTAGTTCGGGTTGATCAGCGGGTGGGCCAGCGGATCGGCGCTCGCGAGCCTGATCCAGCCGCGCGAGACGGGGCGTACGACACCGGGCAGGATGCTCACCGTGTTCGGGTGGTCCTTGCCGACGATCACGTCGAACGGCACATGGACGAAGGCGATCTGCAGGTCGGGGGCGGGCAGGCCGGGCTGGGACGAGAGGAACAGAGCGCTCTCCGACAGGTTCTGCGCCGGCGGCGGGAGCTCCTGGGTGACCTCGGCCATCAGCCCGGTCAGGACGTGGTTGTGGAAGTTCTCGCCGACCCCGGGCAGGGCCGCGGTCACCTCGATGCCGTGCGCGCGCAGCTGCTCCGGCCCGCCGATGCCGGAGAGCAGCAGCAGCTTCGGGGACTCGATCGCCCCGGCCGCCACGATCACCTCCCGGCGGGCCCGTACGGAGTGCAGCCCGGGCTCGGCGGCGGCGCTGTGGCCGTCGCGCACGGTCCGGCCGGGGAACTCGGCGGGCGGTGCGAGCTGTACGTACTCGACGCCCGTGCAGGTGTCGCCGTCGAAGAGCAGCCGGGTGCTCTGGGCGCTGGTGCGCAGGGTCAGGTTGGAGCGGTCGAGCGCCGGCTCCAGATAGGCGGCGAGCGTGCCCTGGCGGCGGCCGTCGGCCACGTCTATGTGGTGCCAGCCGGTGCCGAAGAGGCCGCGCCGGGGCCCGTCGGTGTTGAAGTCGGCGATCTCCTGGTGGCCGAGCTCGACGGCCGCGTCGATGAAGGCGCGGGAGACCGGGTTGGGGCCGTGCTGCCCGGCGTTGGTGATGCGCTGCGGGCCGCGGGTGCCGGTGGTGGCGGCGGTGGCGTCCTCCTGGCCCTCCAGGAGCGCGAAGTACGGCAGGACGTCCTCGTAACCCCAGCCGGCGGCGCCCTGGTAGGCCCAGTTGTCGAAGTCCGAGGCGTGGCCCCGGATGTGCATCATGATGTACAGGTTGCTGCTGCCGCCGGGGGCCTTGCCGCGCGGTTCGTACGTACGGCGGCCGTCGAGCCCGGGCTGCGGGACGCTGGTGTAGCCCCAGTCGACGGGCCCGCCGAGCAGCTTGTACCAGGAGGACGGGTCGTCCACCTCGGGCGGGATGCGGTTGCCGCCCGCCTCCAGGACCAGGACGGAGACGTCCGGGTCCGCGGAGAGCCGGTTCGCGAGGACGCTGCCCGCGGTGCCGGATCCCACGATGACGTAGTCGTACTCATCTCTCTCGGCGATCGCCACGAGTCGGCCTCCCTCAGCCCTGGCTCAGCACCTGGAAGGGGACGGTGTCGTGGTAGTTCGCCATGTAGGCGATCTTTCCGTCCACGATCCGGAAGAAGTTCATGACCTCGGCCTCGATCGCCTTGCCGGAGGGGCTGACGGCGCTGATGTGGGAGACGGCCGCGGCCTTCTCCCCGTCGACGAGGAAGTGCACGGGCTTGTTCTGGAAGACCCGGTACATCGTCCCCATGCCCTTCATCATCGAGCGCAGGACCTCCAGGCCCTCGATGTGTCCGGCGAGCTGCTCGTCCATGACCTGGTCGTCGGCGAACAGGTCGCACCAGCGGTCCCAGTCCCCGGCGTTGGCGTACTCGTAGTACTTCTCAAGGATCTGTCGTGCGTCCACAGCGCTCATCGCGCTCCTCCCCCTATCGGTCCCGGCGGGTTCCGTCCGGCGCGAACGGCGCCCAGAACTGGCTGAAGGCGGTCGCCGAGTCCCCGAAGAGCCCGTCGCGGCCCTCGACGATCCGGCCGTCCCGCCACCGCATGAAGTGGAAGACCGGGTAGTCCATCCGCTCGTACGGGGACTGGCTCTCCTGGTCCGCGCCGTCGCGCACGGCGACGT
Organism: Streptomyces sp. NPDC050448; assembly: GCF_040655295.1. Taxonomy (NCBI): domain Bacteria; kingdom Bacillati; phylum Actinomycetota; class Actinomycetes; order Kitasatosporales; family Streptomycetaceae; genus Streptomyces; species Streptomyces sp. NPDC050448. The sequence goes on from NZ_JBFAJR010000017.1 coordinate 100,352, forward strand.
TGCGGCAGACGTCGGCGCTGCAGTCCTCGCCGACGAGGACGGCCTGGATGTCCATGCGGAACGTGCCGCCCGTGAGCTTGTGGGTCTGCCCCATCAGCTCCAGGAAGGCGTCCAGGCTCTCGTACCAGCCGGCCAGCGGGTGGCTGCCCGGCACCAGCCAGCGCAGGTCCTCGGAGTAGTACTCCAGGATCCGGGCCCGGTCGCCGGAACCGAGGGCGGCGTAGGCCGCCTCGACCCGCTCCCGTGTCACTTCGGTCATCGTCGCTTCTCCTTCGCCGGCGCTCAGAGCGAGGCGGAACCGGGCATCGGGGCCAGGTCGTTGACGGTGTACTGCTTGATCAGCGGTCCGTCGGGACCGGCCACGACCGTCCACGTCTGGTCGGCGTCGAAGCCGAGCCACTGGCTGCGGGCGGCCGGCGGGTCCCAGATCTTGGCCTGCCAGTTGACGAGGACGCGGACGATCGCCCGGTCGCCCTCGATGACGGGCTCCACCTTGGTGACGGTGTGGACCTCGTCGAAGAAGCGGTTCGTGACCGCCGCGTACCAGCGGCCGAAGCCCTGGTGTCCGAGGAAGGTGTCCTCGGGGACCTTGAACTCCAGGTCCTCGGTGATGAGGGCGAGCACCTGGTCCGGCGGAAGGTGCTGGTCCAGGGCCACGTACCAGTTCTCCGCGAAGGTGCGGATCGCGTCCTCGGTCAGCCGCTCGGCGGGCATGCGGTCTCCTCCTGTCCGTGGTGGTGTGCTGTGCGGTGGGTCAGATCTGTACGTCGACGAGGAACGGTCCGGGGTGCTCGAGCATCCGGGCCACGGCGGCGACCGCCTCGTCCGGCTTCTCCACCCGCATCCCCTCGGCACCGAGCGCCCGCGCCAGCCCGGCGAAGTCGATCTCGGGGTGGGAGAGGTCGAAGGAGCCCGGGAAACCGTGCTCCGGGATATCCCGCTCCCGCCAGTACTGGGCGATGTTGTCGTCCAGCAGCCGGTACTTGCGGTTGTTGCAGACCACGAACTTGGCGTCGATGCCGTGCCGGACCGCGGTCCACAGCGCCTGGTACGTGTACATCGACCCGCCGTCGCCCGCGAAGCCGACGACCAGGCGGTCCGGCCGGGCCAGCTTGGCCCCGACCGCCCCCGGGAAGCCCACGCCGAGCGAACCGCCCCGGGTGAGGTGGTAGTCGCCCGGCCGCTCCGCCGGCAGGTACCGGGTGACCAGCGGCGAGGTGGTCAGCGCCTCGTCGAAGACGATCAGGTCCCCGCCGGTCCGCTCGGCCAGGGTCCGCAGGAAGACGGCCATCGGCGTGCCGTCCTGGTCGGCCTCCTCGGACCGGGCGGACAGCGCCCGCTCCCGGGTGCGGGCGTCGAGCCGGGCGGCCGCGGCCGCCCGCCTCTGCGGGGTCAGCCGGTGTTCGAGTACGCCGGCCAGCGCGCGCAGCGCCTGTTTGGGGTCGGCGGCCAGGCCCAGGTCCACCGGGTGGTTCTTGGCGATCTCGTACGCGTTCAGGTCGATGTGGACGACCTTGGCGCCGACCCGGAAGGGGCTCTCCAGCTCGGGGAACACCTCCGGGAAGACGTAGGTGCCGACGATCAGCACCCCGTCCGCGTCGGCGACGAGCTCCTTGCTGTGCGGGCCGAACATGTGGCCCGTCTGGCCGCGGCGCAGCGGGTGCGAGGCCGCGATGTTCACCTCGGAGGAGTCCACCTCGTACACGTCGGCGCCCAGCAGCTCGGCGACGGCGGCCAGTTCGCGCTGGGCCCCGGAGAGCGAGACCCCGTCACCGACGAGGACCACGGGCCGCTCCGCGGAGGCGAGCAGCTCTGCCGCCCGCCCCACCGACGCCGGCGAGGGCGCCACGTCCGTGAGGGGCACCGTCGCGGGCAGGACGGGCTCGGAGTTCAGCTCGTCCAGCACGTCCATCGGCAGTGCCACGAACACCGGGCCGCGCGGCGGGGTCAGGGCGATCTTGACCGCCCGCCGGATGGTGCGCAGTACGGAGTGCCGGTCGGTGACCCGGGTCGCGTACTTCGTCACCGGCTTCGCCATCGCCACCAGGTCGGACGCCATCTGCGCGTCCATGGCGTCGTAGCGGACCCCGGCGTCGCCGGCGACCACGACGAGCGGGGTGTGGCCGCGCAGCGACTGGTAGAGCATCCCGATGCCGTTGCCCAGCCCCACCCCGGAGTGGAGCTGGAGCAGGGCCGCGCCGCCGGTGGCCCGGGCGTAGCCGTCGGCGATGCCGGCGGCCACGGTCTCCTGGAGGGCGAGGACGTAGTGGAAGTCCTCCGCCGCGTCCACCGCGTCGAGGAATCCCTGTTCCACCGTCCCCGGATTTCCGAACATCACATTCAGGCCGTCGGCCTTGAACTGCTCGATCAGCCTTTCCCGTCCGGGAGTGGCTTCCATGAATTCCCCCTCATCCTCACGGGTTTCCGGATCACCACCCGTAGCGGGTGAGGCCTTCCTCCAGGACTTCCACGATCTTCTGACCCGTGAGATACGAGTCGGGGGTGGAGCGGCCGGTCACGAACGGGTAGTCGACAATCACCGAGAGCGGGTGGCCGAAGTTCCCGTGGTACGCCCCGCGCGGGCCGGTCGCATCGCGCAGGATGTATTCCAGCGGGTACGGCGGCGGGCCCATGTTGAAGTCGGTACCGAGGAATCCGGTGCCGTCCTTGTAGTCGTACTCCTTGCAGTGCCCGGTCACGTGCTTGCCCCAGATGATGCTCTTGCGGTCGCCCCAGTCCCGGGCGAAGGCCAGGCAGGCCACCCCGTAGCACTCGGCCGCCACGACCTTGCCCGCCTTCTTGAAGGCCAGGATCAGGGCGTGCACGCGCTCGTTGTTGGCGAGGTCGACGATGGGCCCGCTGCCGCCGACGATGAGGATCGCGTCGTAGCCGGCGATGTCGGACTCGAGCTTGTCCAGATCGCGGTGGTACTGCTCGAGCTTGCGCAGGTAGCCCTCGTCACTCGTGTACGGACGCTCGGGGACCCACGCCTCGATGTCGAGCGGCGAGTCCAGCCGGCTCGACTGCTCGAACTCCCGGCCCAGCCGGGCGTTCTCCTCGGTGGTGACCGAGCGTCCCAGCGGAGGGTCGATGAAGTTCGCGTCGAGGCTCGGCGGAAGAGCGTGCGCACGCTTTCCGGTCGGCGTGGCGAATACGACTTCGTAGCCCCGCTCATCGAACTTCGATACGGGGCCTATCAGTTCTTCGGCCCAGTAACCGTGTTCGGAGACAATGACCAGAATCTTTCTGCTCACGGATTCCTCCAGGCGCCGCCTGTTGTCGTTGGCGTCCACCACACTGCTTGTGCCCGGGGCCTGCGTCAAAGCGCCCGTATGCGACTTCGTGAGGTAGGAGGGCAGGTCGCAGGGGCACCTCAGGTAGTCACTCCCGGAGGTCATGAAGTAGCCGCGGGACTTCATGACTTCGGCCGAATCACTGAACCATTACAGGGGCACCGCCCTATGGTCTGGACGCGCCGTGAATCACGGGTGCGCGAAGGACTGAGGAGAGGGACGGGGACGATGACGACGGACCTGTTGTGCACACACATCGATCAGATACGTCCGGTGAAGCCAGGCACCGAGGGCTGCGAGGAGTGCCTCGCCCTCGGCGACACCTGGGTGCACCTGAGGATGTGCCTCAGCTGTGGGCACGTCGGGTGCTGCGACTCCTCCAAGAACCGCCACGCCACCAAGCACTACCGCACCACCGAGCACCCCATCGCCGCCTCGCACGAGCCCGGCGAGGCCTGGGCCTGGTGCTACGCCGACCAGCTGATGCTGGAAGCGGCATGAGCGCGGCCCCCGAGAGCGCCACCGCCCCCGCCACGGCGGCCGCGGCCGAGCGCGCGGAGACCCGGAAACCCGTCATCCTGGCCGTGGACGACGATCCGCAGGTACTGCGGGCCGTACGCCGCGACCTGCGCAGCGCCTACGGCGACCGCTACCGGGTGCTCGGCGCCTCCTCGGCCGCCGACGCCCTGAAGATCCTCGACTCCCTCGACGAGCGCGGCCACGACCCGGCGCTGTTCCTCGTGGACCAGCGGATGCCCGACGTGACCGGCGTCGAGTTCCTCCTCGAGGCCGTCAGCCGCTTCCCGGACGCCCGCCGGGTGCTGCTCACGGCGTACGCGGAGACGGACGCGGCGATCACCGCCATCAACCGGGTCCGGCTGGACTACTACCTGCTCAAGCCGTGGGACCCGCCGCACGAACGGCTCTTCCCGGTCCTCGACGACCTGCTCTCCGACTGGCTGGCCACCTACCGCCCCGCGTACGACGGCATCATCGTCGCCGGCCACCTCGTCTCCCCCGGCACCCACGCCGTCCGGGACTTCTTCACCCGCAATGGCCAGCCGTTCCGCTTCCTGAACGTCGAGCGGGATCCCGAGGCTCTGACCCTGATCGCAGCCCAGCCTGATGCGGCGCTCCCGCTCGTCCGCTTTCCGGACGGGGCGGTGCTCTCTGCGCCCTCCGACACCGTGCTGGCCCAGCGGCTGGGGCTGGCCACCACGGCCTCGCGCCCGCACTACGAGTGCGTCATCGTCGGTGCGGGTCCCGCGGGCTTGGCGGCGGGCGTGTACGCGGCCTCGGAAGGCCTCTCGACCCTGATGCTGGACTCCCGCGCCCCGGGCGGCCAGGCGGGCACCTCCAGCCTGATCGAGAACTACCTCGGCTTCCCCTCGGGCCTCTCCGGCGGCGACCTGACGCGCCGGGCCACCATCCAGGCCTCCCGGTTCGGCGCCGAGATCCTGCACCCGGTGGAGGTGGTCTCGCTGACCCGGGACGATCCGGCGAAGATCCTGACCCTGGCCGACGGAACGGAGATCAGCGCCGAGACGGTGCTGCTGGCCACCGGGGTCTCGTACAACCGACTGGAGGCCCCCGGCGCGGACCGCTTCGAGGGCGCCGGGCTCTACTACGGCGCGGCCACCACCGAGAGCTCGGCCTGCATCTCCCAGCACGTGTTCATCGTGGGCGGCGCGAACTCGGCCGGCCAGGCGGCGGTGCACTTCGCCAAGTACGCGGCCCGGGTGACCATCCTGGTCCGGGCCGACTCCCTGGACGCGAGCATGTCCCGCTATCTGATCGACGAGATCGACCGCACCCCGAACATCGAGGTCAGGGTCCGTACGACGGTGGTCCGGCTGGACGGGGACGAACACCTGGAGAAGCTGACCCTCCACGACGCGACGACGGGCGGGGACACGGAGGTGCCGGCCCGCTTCATGTTCACCTTCATCGGCGCCCGCCCGCACACCGACTGGCTGTCGGGCGTGGTCGAGCGCGACGAGTACGGCTTCGTGCTCACCGGGTCCGACCTGATCGCGAACGGCGGCGAACTCCCGGCGGAGTGGAGCCTGGAGCGCGCCCCGTACCCGCTGGAGACCAGCGTCCCGGGCGTCTTCGCGGCGGGCGACGTCCGGGCCCACTCGGTCAAGCGCGTGGCGTCGGGCGTGGGCGAGGGCGCGATGGCGGTCTCACTGATCCACCGCTACCGCTCGATGGGGTGAGACGCCGAACTGAGAGCGCCGAACCGAGAGCGCTGGGCTGAGAGCGCTGGGCTGAGAGCGAACGCGAATCGCTTGCGATCAAGCTGCCGACGGATGCAACGTTGATTACATGATTACATCCGAGCAGAGCGAGCAGCTTCGCAAGTGGTTCGCGGACCGCCTTCCGGTGGACGTGTACGAGTCCCTGGTCGACGTGGCGGTCGACCGCGAGGAGATCACGGTCGTCGGCGCCATACCGGCGACCGAGTCGGTCAAGGAGTTCCGCGAGCGCACCCGCGAACAGCGCATCGAGGTCGCGCGGGAGGCGGAGGAGCTCTACCGCCGCAAGGTCGCCTGGGCCGTCCAGGCCGGAGACGACCGCGTCCTGTTCACGCACCTGGCGGTCCCGGTGATGACGCGCCTGCGCCAGCCGGAGCGCCAGGTCCTCGACACCCTGGTCGCGGGCGGCGTGGCCCGCAGCCGGGCCGACGCCCTCGCCTGGTGCGTCCGCCTCGTCGGCCGCAACACGGACGAGTGGCTGACCGAGCTCCGCGACTCGCTGGCCAAGGTTCAGCAGGTCCGCGCGTCGGGCCCGGACGTCTCCGACGCCACCGACTCCCAGAAGTCTGAGTCGGAATGACGAAAGACCTCCCCACCCGCGCATGATCACGCAAGTCTGACTGCGACCGGCACCCGATCACAGGGAGAGGCACGCACCATGACCACCACCGTCGAATACATCCGCTACCGGATCGCATTGGACGACCAGCAGGCCTTCGAGGACTCGTACCGGCAGGCCGCGGAGGCCCTGGCCGCGTCACCCGAGTGCATCGACTACGAGCTGGCCCGCTGCGAGGAGGAGAACGACCGCGAGCGCTACATCCTCCGCATCCGCTGGACCTCGGTCGACGCCCACCTCAACGGATTCCGCAAGGGCGAGCACTTCCCGGCGTTCTTCAGCGCGATCCGCCCGTACGTGAAGGCCATCGAGGAGATGCAGCACTACCGCGTCACCGACGTGGCCGGCCCCGGAAAGGCCGCACCCCAGTCATGAGCACCACACCCGGCACCACTCCCACCATCTACGAGTGGATGGGCGGAGCGGAGGCGATGAACCGCCTCACGGACGCCTTCTACGCGCACGCCCTGCAGGACGAGATCCTGGCCCCGGTCTTCGCGGGCATGGACTCGGAGCACCCCCAGCACGTAGCGGTCTGGCTGTCGGAGGTCTTCGGCGGCCCGGCGCAGTACACGGCCCACCACGGCGGCCACCAGCACATGGCCACCAAGCACCTGGGCCGCGGCATCACCGAACGGCAGCGCCGCCGCTGGGTGGACCTGCTGATGGACACGGCCGACGAGGTCGGCCTCCCGACGGACCCCGAATTCCGCGCGGTGTTCGCCTACTACATCGAGTGGGGCACCCGTATGGCCCTGATCTACTCGGGCCCCAACCCCCCGCCGGTCGACGCGGCGAAGATCCCCGTCTGGTCCTGGGGCCAAACACCCCCGTGGATCCCGAAGAGCTGACCCCGGACGGGGCGGCGGGCCAAGCCTCCCGCCCCGCCCACCACACGGCCCCGCCGCCCCACCCGGGGCGGCGGGGCCGTCCCGCGCAGCGGCACACCCCACCCCCGGCTCACCCCCCGGACGGGCTCCGCGGAACATCCTCACCCGGCGGCTCCGCAAGGAGTACGGTCAACGCCCCTTCACCGGCGTCCCGCCAGTACTCCACCGCCCCCTCCACGACCTCCTGCAACGTCTCCCAATCCCCCGGCCGCGCCCCCGCGTACGACTGCCAGGACGTCACCACCACCAACCGCCCCGGGGCCTCCGGCAACCACGACAGGTCGATCAGCGCATCGGCCAACGCGTCCCAGTTCCCGCCGAACCACGCCGGCACCTGCAGCGCCGCCCCCCAGCGCCGCATCAGCTCGGCCTTGCCGCGCACGCCGGCCAGGTCCACCCGCAGGGTCGTCCAGCCCGCCTCCTCGGCGGCGGCCAGCGCCGGGGCGAGCGGCTGCGGATCCAGGGTCATCGCAGAACCGCCTTGAAGGTGTCGTAGTGGTCGTCCGTGTAGAAGAACTCCCCACCCTCACCGGTCACGATCCGCCGGGCCCCGCGGTCGTGCTCACCCGGCGTCTTCACCGTGAACTCGTGGTAGTAGCCGCGCTTCTGCCGGGGCAGGACCTTCTCGAAGTTCCCGAAGACGGTCCCGTCCTGCCGGTACGCGTACGGCCCGCCCTTGTCGATGAGCACGAGCACGTCCCGCGCCTGCGACGGCAGCGCATCGGCCCGTACGACCGCCATCCCCTTGGCCCAGCCGGGCACAGTGGCGCGGGCCCCGGAACTCGCTCCGGCCGCGGCGGACGGCGCGGACTTCTCCCCGCCACATCCCGCCACGCCGGCCAGCGCAACGCAAAGGAACACCGCCCCCGCGAAGCGCAGCAACGACCGGGGCACGTCCCTGAAGATCATGCACCGATCGTGCCAAGCATCCGATTCGCTCGCGAATCGCGCGGTGTCCGCGATGACCTCAGAGCGCGGCCATCTTGGTGTAAGGACTCAGAATTCTCTTCTGGACCGACCCGAAGTCGACCAGGACTGCGATCCCCTCCTCGATACCGACGACACGGCCGAGGCCGTGCTCATCGTGAGAGACCCGGTCGCCGACGCTGAACTGCCGGAGCGGCGGTTCCACGGGGGCCTTGAACGGGCTGGACGGCAAATGGCGGCGAGGTACTGCTGACTTTGTCATTGAGACCAGTATGCGCCCCACAGGCCGCCGCACGGCCCGCCGTTCGGATCTCAATTGCGGCACCATCCACCCCAGGACCCACTCCGCAGTGCGCTCCGCACCCCCGGGCGCCCCGGATCAGTCGTCCGGGTCGGCCCGATCCAGCGCCGGACGCAGCCCCGGGGCCGACTCGGTGAGCAGGTAGTCCGCGACCGCCGTGTCCGTGACCAGGCTGGTCACCAGCCCGGACCGGAGCACCGCCCCGATCGCGGAGGCCTTGCGCAGCCCGCCCGCGATCGCCACGACCTCGGGGATCCGGCGCAGCCGGTCCGCCTCGACGGTGATGCAGCGCTCGCCGAGGTCCCGTCCGACGCGCCGTCCCTCGGAGTCGAACAGATGTGCGGACATTTCGGCGGCGACACCCAGCGACGCGTAGTGCGCCCGCTCTTCGTCCGTGAGCATGTCGTGGACGGTGGAGATCCCGGGCTCCCACGACCCGATCGACACCGCCGCGACGGTCACCTTGTCGAAGTACTCGAAGGCCCGGGCGATCCCCGTCTGGTTCCGCAGCGCAGCCGCGGTCGCCGGGTCGGGGAGCAGCATCGGCGCGTAGATCGGGTGCGCGTCGCCCCCCGAGACCTGGGCGGCGCGCCGTACGGCCTCCACGGACCCGCGCTCGGCCGTACCGGCGTCGTACACGCCCGTCAGCTGCACCACGGTGCACTGCGGGAGCCGGTGCAGGGAGGCGGCCATGTGGATGGTCGAGCGCCCCCACGCCAGACCCAGTACGTCGCCCTCGTTGACCAGCTCGCCGAGCAGGTCGGCCGCCACCGCGCCCAGGTTCTCCGGATCCGGCGCGTCCTCGGTCGCATCGGCCGGGGACTCGACCACCACCGCGTGCCGGAGCCCGTACCGGGCCCGCAGCGCGTCGGACCGCTCCGCATCGAGCTCGGCGGGCACCCGGATCTCGATCCGTACCAGATCGCGCTCGAGGGCGGTCTCCAGGACCCGGGCCACCTTGAAGCGGCTCACGCCGAATTCCTCGGCGATCTGGATCTTGGACTTGCCCTCCAGGTAGAAGCGGCGGGCCATGGCCGCCGCCTGCACCAGCTCCGCGGGTCCCATCCGCAGGGCTGACCGTCCCGCCGACATTGCAGACACCGCGTTCTCCTCACTGCTGTTCACACTCTCGACTCGCCGTTCATCCTGTCAGATCCGGCGGCCGTTGATCAGCCTGGACAGCTCCCGTTCACCGAGCTGTTCACCAACCTTGCTTCAGTGGTCGCAGGCCCAGGGCGCCGCGGCGATCGCGACGTCCGCCTGCTCTCGCAGGGTACGTACGGCGGCGGCCGGTTCGACCGCCCCGTAGACCGCGCTTCCGGCGACGAACACGTCTGCGCCGGCCTCGGCACACCGTTCGATGGTCGAGGCCGAGACCCCGCCGTCGACCTGGAGCCACAGCTCCAGACCGTGCTTGGCGATCAGCTCCCGGGTACGGCGGATCTTGGGGAGCATGATGTCCAGAAAGGGCTGGCCGCCGAAGCCCGGCTCGACCGTCATGATCAGCAGCATGTCGAGCTCGGGGAGGATGTCCTCGTACTGCTCGATCGGCGTGGCGGGCTTGAGCGCCATCGACGCCCGCGCCCCCTTGGCCCGGATCTCCCGCGCGAGCCGCACGGGCGCGGCGGCGGCCTCGGCGTGGAAGGTGACCGACCCGGCGCCGGCCTCGACGTACTGCGGGGCCCAGCGGTCCGGGTCCGCGATCATGAGGTGCAGATCCAGCGGGATGTCCGTGGCGCGGCTCAGCGACTCCACGACGGGCATTCCGAGGGTGAGGTTCGGGACGAAATGGTTGTCCATGACGTCGACATGCAGCCAGTCGGCTCCCTCCACGGCCTTCACCTCTTCGGCGAGGCGGGCGAAGTCGGCGGACAGGATGCTGGGATAAATCTGAGCGGCCATGCCCCAAGCGTGCCATGCCCTCGCGCACTTCCGGCCACGACCCCGGAACTCGAGACCGGCGTAGCGATGCTTAAATGATCATGGAGAACGATTTATTTGTTCTTCGAGATCGTCCTCCGGCACGGTTTCTGACCATGCCTCCCGCCACCGCGACCGGGACCACCGGCCCCTCGCCCTGGCGCACCAAGGACTTCCGCACCCTCTTTTCCGCCTCCACCCTCAGCCAGCTCGGCACCAACACCGGCCACGCGGCCATCCCGCTGCTCGCCCTCACCGCCCTCGACGCCACCGCCGGTCAGGTCGGCACCCTCGCGCAGCTGTACGCCATCGTCCTCCTCGGCGGCCGCGCCACCGTCTTCCCGGAGGTCGGCGCGCAGAGCGTACGGCCGCGCCCTGGTCCTGAGCCTGGCCCCGGCGACCCTGCTGGTACCGCTGCTCGACTGCGGGGGCGGATCCCCGGGCGGGCCACCGGCTCCGGGCCGAAGGGACCCCGCACCCAGTGCAGGCGTACACGCAAGTACCGCTCGGTCCGGAACGGACGGCCCTGCAAATCCGGCCGAACGGGCTGTCCGCCGGGCGGGCCCCGAATGCCCGTAGGTGCACACGGCACCGTACGATCACGGGGTTCCACAACCCCGAAAAACACACCGGTGTCGCGGACACCCCAGGACTTCCAGAGGTGTCATGTCCGACAAGCTCGTCCTCACCGGGGACCGCGTCCCGGAGCCCGCCGAGGCTCCGCAGGCAGCCCCCGACCCCGTCCGGCGCCGCCGGGGGCTGTGGTCGAGGAGCGGCGGGTCCGCGCGGGCGCCGCGCATAGCCGTGCTGGACGGCCTCCGGCTGCTCGCGGCGCTGTCGGTGGTCCTGTTCCACTACCTGGCCGGCTCGGGGACGATCCCCTGGCAGCGGACGGCGGTCCGGCTGTTCCCCGGGCTCCACCGGGTCGCCGAGTTCGGCTGGCTGGGCGTGGTCTTCTTCTTCATGATCAGCGGCTTCGTCATCTGCATGTCCGCCTGGGGCAAATCGCTCCAGCAGTTCTGGCAGGGCCGGATCCTGCGGCTGTTCCCGCTGTACTGGGCGGCGGTCCTGCTCTCCTCGGTGGCCGCCCGCCTGGGCCCGCGGATTCCGGGCGAGCCGAGGGTCACCGTCGGCCAGATGCTCACCAACCTCACGATGCTGCAGGAGCCCCTCGGGGTGAACAGCGTGGACAACGTCTACTGGACGCTCTGGGTCGAGCTGCGCTTCTACCTGATCTTCTCGTTGATCGTTCTTCTCGGTACCGGCTACCGCCGGGTCGCGACCTTCTGCTGGCTTTGGGCGCTGGGCTCGGTCCTGGCGCCGGCATCGGGCATCCCGCTCCTGGACCAGCTCCTGGTGCCCCGGTGGGCACCCTTCTTCATCGCCGGAACCGCCTTCTACCTCATCCGCCGGGCGGGCCGCATCGAGGGCGAGACCCTGGGGATCCTGGCGCTGTCCTGGCTGCTGATGCAGCACCGCCTCCCGGCGATCATGGAGGGCGAGGGGCACGGCATCAACTGGAAGATCTGCCTGGCCGCGATCACCGTCATGTACCTGCTGATGGGCCTGATCGCGCTCGGGAAGCTGGACCGGATCCAGTGGCGCTGGCTGCCGGTCGCGGGCGCGATCTCCTACCCGCTCTACCTCGTGCACCAGTCCCTGGGCGTCCGCGCGATCTGGCGCTGGAACCAGCAGTGGGGCCCATGGCCGACCCTCCTCGGCGTGATCACGGGCGTGGCGCTGACCGCCTGGCTGCTCCACCGCCTGGTGGAACGCCCCCTCGTCCCGCTGCTGCGCCGCCTGATCGCCCCGGCCACGCCACCATCCCGGTGATCCCGCAGACACGCGCAGCCAGACACGGGTAGCCAGATACGCGTAGCCAATGACCCGGCTACGCGTATCTGGCTACCCGTGGAGTTGAGCATCCCGTGCCCCGGAGCGCGCCAGCCGCTCCCGGGCCGGTCAGTCGACCCGAACCGAACTGCCTAGCCCGTACGCCGGATCAGCGCCAGGTACATCGCGTCCGTCCCGTGCAGGTGCGGCCACAGCTGGACGTCCGGGCCGTCGCCCAGGGCCGGGACGCCCGCCATGTACGGCCTGGCGTCGATCAGTTCGGCCGAGACCGGCGAGGCTCCCGCGCCGCGGCCCTTGAGGACGTCGTCCACGACGACCCGGGTCTCGGCCAGATGGGGCGAGCACGTCGCGTAGCCCACGACGCCGCCCACCCGGACCGCCGACAGCGCCTCCCGCAGCAGTGCGCGCTGCAGCGGTGCGAAGCCCTCCAGGTCCTCCGGGCGACGGCGCCACCGCGCCTCCGGGCGACGGCGCAGCGCGCCAAGGCCGGAGCACGGGACGTCCATCAGGACCCGGTCGAAGGAGCCCGGCCGCCACGGCGGGCGGGTGCCGTCCGCCGCGATGACCTGGTACGGGCCGGGGTTGCCGGCCAGGGCGCGCTCCACGAGCCGGGCCCGGTGCGGCTGCTTCTCGGAGGCCAGCAGGAACGCCCCGCGCTGGGCCGCCAGGGCCGCCAGCAGGGCCGCCTTGCCGCCGGGTCCCGCGCAGCCGTCCAGCCAGCGCTCGTCGGCGCCCTCGACCGGCGCGGCCGCCAGGGCCATCGCCACCAGCTGGCTGCCTTCGTCCTGGACGCCCGCGCGCCCCTCGCGGACCGCCTCCAGCGCGCCGGGCTCGCCGCCCTCGGCCATCCGGACGGCGTACGGCGACCAGCGCCCCGGCAGCGCGGAGTCCTCGCCGACGGCCGCCAGCAGCTCCTCGGGGGTGGAGCGTCCCGGCCGCGCAACGAGCGTGACCTCGGGCCGCTCGTTGTCGGCTTCGAGGAGGTCCTCGATGCCGGCCCGGCCGCCGCCGAGCGCGTCCCACAGTGCGCTGACGACCCACCTCGGGTGCGAGTGGTACACCGCGAGGTGCTCCTCGGCGTCCTCCTCGTACGGCGGGGCCACCCGCTCGAGCCAGCCGTCCAGGTCGTGCGCGGCGATCTTGCGCAGCACGGCGTTCACGAACTTGGCGCGCCCGTCCCCGAGCACCACCCGGGCCAGCTCCACGCTGGCGGACACCGCCGCGTGCGTGGGGATCCGGGTCCCCAGCAGCTGGTGCGCACCCAGCGAGAGCACGTCCAGCACCGGCGGGTCCACCTCCCGCAGCGGCCGGTCGATGCAGGCCTTGATGACCGCGTCGTAGGTGCCCTGCCGGCGCAGCGTCCCGTACACCAGCTCGGTGGCCAGCGCCGCGTCCCGGTCCTGGAAGCTCTCGTCCTGGCGGGCCTTGCGCAGCAGCGGGGGCAGGACGAGGTTCGCGTACGCGTCGCGCTCGTCCACCGCCCGGAGCGCCTCGAAGGCCAGCATCCGGACGGGGTCCTTCTTGGGACGGCGGTACGGCTTGGCCTGCCGCTGGCCTGCGGCGCTGCGCGGGGGACGGGACTGTTCGCTCACGTGAAAGGTGCTCCGGGGTTACGAGGTGCTGCTTGCGGCGGGCTGCTGCCCGAATGGGGTGCCGGTACGGATCAGCCTACGTCCGTGCCGCCGACCCGCTCGCCGGGGGCGATCCGCACCCCGCGCGCCCAGTCGGCGCCGCGCATCGGCTTCTTGCCCTGGGGCTGCACCCAGAGCAGCTCCACGGCGTGCGAGCCGGTGCCGACGTACACGTTGTTCTTGGCCGGGGCGAGCTCGCCGGGCGCCAGGTCCGTGCGGTCGGCGACGAGGCCGACGGAGATCAGCTTGAGCCGCTCCCCGCGGAAGACGGTCCACGCGCCGGGCGCGGGCGTGCAGCCGCGCACCACGCGGTCGGCGCGCATCGCCGGGGCGTTCCAGTCGATCCGGGCGTCCTCGACGGTGATCTTGGGGGCGAGCGAGATCCCGTCGGCGGGCTGCTCGACGGCGCGCAGGGTGCCGTCCTCGATGCCGTCCATGGTGGCGGCCAGCAGGCCGGCTCCGGCGAAGGCGAGGCGGGTCAGCAGGTCGCCGCTCGTGTCGGTGGGCCGGACCTCCTCGGTCAGGTGCCCGTAGACGGGCCCGGAGTCCAGGCCTTCCTCGATGAGGAAGGTGGAGGCGCCGGTGACCTGGTCCCCCGCCATGATCGAGTGCTGTACAGGCGCGGCGCCGCGCCAGGCGGGCAGCAGCGAGAAGTGCAGGTTGACCCAGCCGTTGCGGGGGATGTCGAGGGCGCTCTTGGGCAGCAGCGCCCCGTACGCGACGACCGGGCAGCAGTCGGGGTCGATCTCGCGCAGCCGGGCCTGGAACTCGGGGTCCCGCGGCTTGACCGGCTTGAGGACCTCGATGCCGGCCTCCTCGGCGCGTTCGGCGACCGGGCTGGCGATGAGCCGCCGGCCGCGGCCGGCCGGTGCGTCGGGCCGGGTGACGACGGCGGCGACCTCGTGGCGCCCGGAGGCGATCAGGGCGTCCAGGGCGGGCACGGCGACCTCGGGGGTGCCTGCGAAGACGAGCTTCACTGGGGTCCTACCTCGCTATCTCGGCTGTCAGCAGCGCACCAGTCTATGGTCCCGGCGCCCACGGGGGGTGCCCGGGCCGATCAGCAGGCGCCCCAGGAGTCCCGGCAGCCTCATCAGGGGGCGTACGCACACACGCGCGCCTCTCGCATATGCCGACACGCCCCCGGTGCGTGACTTCAGTGCCGTATGACGCGTTGGTCAAGAGAGATTGACCGAAACCGGGCCGCGATGAGAACGGTGTCTGCGGCCCGATCCGCTCTTCAGCACCGGTTCGAGAGGCTTCTTCATGGCCGACCACGCCACCCACGACGCCCAAGCACGGGCCAGCCTGCACCTCTTGGTGCGGGACATCGAGCGGGTTCGCCGGCAGGTGGATGCTCTGCGTACGCTCACCGCTCAGCTCGGCAATGTGTACCGCCCGCGCCGCTCCGGTCCCTCCACGGGCTTCGTCGTCTATGGCCGGGCCCCCGCGCCCACCGTCCGCCTCGCGCAGGAACTGCGGGACAGCGTCGAGACGCTGGTCACCGCAGCGGTGGACTTCGACCGCTCGCTCGGCTTCTCGTGGGACGCGGTGGGTTCCGCGCTCGGCGTCACCAAGCAGGCCGTGCACCGGCGGTACGGGGCCCGGCGGGCCCAGGCCGCGGAGTCCGCGGAGCCGCTGTCCGAGGGCACGACCACCCGGACCCTGGGGCCTCTGCCCACGGTCCCGGCGGCCCGCTCGGTCCCGCCGCAGCCGGTGCGCGAGGAGTCCCAGGCCGCGGCCGCGGCCTCGTCCCCCTCCGCGGCGTTCCCGGGGCCCCGCAACGGCTGATCCGCCGCCGGCCGCCGGGACGCCGACCTCCGACGGCCGGCCCCCAGCCCTGACCGGGCATCGGCTGAGCCCACGGCTCGTCCGGCAGCTGCCGGACGAGCCGTATCCATGCCCCGGCCCGGCGTCGGCATGAGTCCACGCCGTGCCCGGCCGGGGCGCCCCGGGCAGCTCGGACCCGGCTCCGGACCGCCGGACTCCGCCGGAAGAGCGCGGGCGCGGCCTGTCCGACGGCTTGCCGCACCGCCCGAGCGCGGGCGCCCCGACGCCCCGACGCCCTGTCAGGGCGGGGCACCCGCGTACGTCCACGCACACGGGCGCCCCTCAGCCTTGCCAGGCACGCACCAGCCACCGCGCGCTCGACCGACAAGACCCGAAAGGGACGCCCTGGTGATGTGACCGGAAAGCTTCACCGGCCCTCGGCGGCCTCGCCGCGTTGTCGGGCCGCGCAGGTACGTCCAGTACGAGCCGCAGCCCTCCGACTTGCGATGCACCGCACCCCGGGGCACCTCTCAGCGGTAGCCGGGGGAACGCCGCGGGCCCACCGGCAAACCTTCCCGGTCACGGCCCTAGCCGCGCCCTAGCCGATGTCCGGCGGGTCGATCCGCACCCGGACCGCCTCCGCCGCCGGGACTCCCCGCGCCAGCCGGGCCGCTTGGGCCGACTTCAGGGCGGCCGCCAGCGCGGCCCCGCTGCCGGGCGGGACGCGGACCAGGGCCCGCTCCCCCGGCGACGGCTCCCCGCGGCGCCCCGGCACCGGGACCGGCCCCAGCACCTCCGCGTCCGGCGGCAGCCCGGCGCCGGCCAGGAAGGCCTCCACCGCCTCGCCCCGACCGGCCACGGCCGCCATCCGGGACACCGGCGGGAAACCGAGCTCGGCCCGCTCCGCGAGCTCCCGTACCGCATGGCCCACCGGATCCCACCGCACGAGGGCCTGGACCGGCCGCAGCGTCGGCTCGGCGACCACGACGACCTGCCCCTCCCCCCGGACCAGCGAGGCGGCCGCGATCCACCGGCGCAGCGCGTCCTCCCCGGCCCGCAGGTCGGGCCGGGTCAGCATCGCCCAGCCGTCCAGCAGCAGCGCCGCCGCATACCCGGCGCCCGCCGCGACGGGTTCGGCGCCGGGGGTGCACACCACCAGCGCGGGCCGGTCGGGCACCTCGTCCAGGACGTGGTCGCGGCCGGAGGTGCGCACGGGCACGGCCGGGAAGGCCCGCCCGAGCTCCTCGGCCGTCCGCCGGGCGCCCACCACCTGGGCGCGCAGCCGGAACGACCCGCACTCCTCGCAGTGCCAGGCGGTCTCCTGACGTCCGCACCAGCCGCAGTGCAGATCCCGCGCGTCGGGGGCCTCCAACGGCCCCGCGCACACCGAGCAGCGGGCGGGGGTGCGGCACCGCTCGCACGCCAGCCGGGGCGCATAGCCGCGCCGGGGCACCTGCACGAGCACGGGCCCGGACTTCAGCCCCTCCCGTACGGTCTCCCAGGCCAGGCTCGGCAGCCGGGCGGCGCGGGCCGCCTCGTCGCGGGCCAGCAGCTCGTCGCCCACGGTCCGGATCCGGGGCGCGCAGGCCCGCACCGTCTCCCGGTCGGCGACCAACGGCCGCGCCCAGCCCGTCTCGACCAGCTGGGCGGCCTCCACGGTGCAGCTCGTGCTCCCGGCCAGGAATCCGCAGCCGTCGCCGACGGCGCGCAGCTCCAGCACCTCCCGTACGTGCGGGAACGGCGCGTGGTCGTCGCTGTGGCTGGAGTCGCCGTCGTCCCAGATGGCGACCAGCCCGAGGTCCCGTACGGGCGCGAACATCGCGGCCCGGGTGCCGATGACGGCCCGCACCGAGCCGCGGTGCACGGCGAGCCACTGGCGGTAGCGCTTCTCGGGGCCCGATTCGGCGGTCAGCAGCGCGTGCCGCCCCTCACCGAGCAGGGCGGTCAGCGCCACGTCGACCCGGGCGGCGGTCCGCCCGTCGGGCAGGACGGCGAGGGCGCCGCGGCCGGAGGCGAGGGTGGCGGCCACGGCCCGGGCCAGCTCGTCGGCCCATCCGGGGCCGGGCAGGGCGGTCCAGACGGCGCGCGGGGCGGCGCCTGCGGCGAGGGCCCGCAGGAACGCGGGGCCGGAGCCGTAGCGAGCCCAGCCTCCCGGCTCGGGCGCGGCGGGCGGGGGCAGCGGCTCGGGTGAGGGCTTGGCCTCGGCGCGGGCGCTCCGCGCGGGCAGTGCGAGCTGGAGTACGTCGGCCAGGCTGCCGGCGTACCGGTCGGCGACGGCCCGGGCCAGGGCCAGCAGGCCCGGCGTGAGCACGACCTCGGGCGAGACGACGTGGGCGAGGGCGGCCAGTGCACCGTGGTAGTCGGACTCGGCGCGGCGCTCGACGATGAAGCCGTCGATGAGGCCGCCGCCCTCGCGGCGGCCGCCGTGGACCTGGTGGGAGCCGGCCCCGAAGCGGACCCGGACGCGGACTCCGGGCTGGGCGGCCTCGGAGAGCTCCTCGGGGACGGCGTAGTCCCAGAGCTGGTCGAGGTGGAGCACGCCCTTGTTGACGAGGATCCGGGCGACCGGCAGCTCCCGGGCGAGGGCGGCGCCCCGCCAGGTGCGCGGCTTGGCCTTGGGGGCCTTGGCCTTCGCCTCGGCGACCATCTCCCGCATCAGCGCGAGCTGCTCCGGCGGGCCGCCGGGACTCTGGTCCCCGCGCTGACCGGATTCGTTCGCGCTGCTCACACCCGCATTCTTACCAAACCCCACCGACAACGGACGGGCCCGGCCGCCCTCCCGGGGTTTTCGGCGGCGGCGAGGGGGTTTCCTTCACCCCGGGGAGAACTCACCCGCGCGGAACGCCGTACGGCCCCGGACCACAGGGGCCACAGGGGTCCGAGGCCGTACGGCTGCGCTACGTGCGTGCGCGGGCGTCCTACAGGCCGGCGGCCGTGCGCAGCGCGTCCACGCGGTCGGTGCGCTCCCAGGTGAAGTCCGGCAGCTCGCGGCCGAAGTGGCCGTACGCGGCGGTCTGGGCGTAGATCGGGCGCAGCAGGTCGAGGTCGCGGATGATCGCGGCCGGGCGGAGGTCGAAGACCTGGCCGATCGCGTCCTCGATCTTCTGGACCTCGACCTTGGCGGTGCCGAAGGTCTCGACGAAGAGGCCGACGGGCTCGGCCTTGCCGATCGCGTACGCGACCTGGACCTCGCAGCGCGAGGCGAGGCCGGCGGCGACCACGTTCTTGGCGACCCAGCGCATCGCGTACGCGGCGGAGCGGTCGACCTTGGACGGGTCCTTGCCCGAGAAGGCGCCGCCGCCGTGGCGGGCCATGCCGCCGTAGGTGTCGATGATGATCTTGCGGCCGGTCAGGCCGGCGTCGCCCATCGGGCCGCCGATCTCGAAGCGGCCGGTCGGGTTGACCAGCAGGCGGTAGCCGTCGGTGTCCAGCTTGATGCCGTCCTCGACGAGCTCCTTGAGCACGTGCTCGACGACGAACTCGCGGATGTCCGGGGCGAGCAGCGAGTCCAGGTCGATGTCCGAGGCGTGCTGCGAGGACACGACGACCGTGTCGAGGCGGACGGCCTTGTCGCCGTCGTACTCGATGGTGACCTGGGTCTTGCCGTCGGGGCGCAGGTACGGGATGGTCCCGTTCTTGCGGACCTCGGACAGGCGGCGCGAGAGCCGGTGCGCGATGTGGATCGGGAGCGGCATGAGCTCGGGGGTCTCGTCGCACGCGTAGCCGAACATCAGGCCCTGGTCGCCGGCGCCCTGCTTGTCGAGCTCGTCCTCGTCGCCCTCGACGCGCTTCTCGTACGCGGTGTCGACACCCTGCGCGATGTCCGGGGACTGCGCGCCGATGGACACCGACACGCCGCAGGAGGCACCGTCGAAGCCCTTCTTCGACGAGTCGTAGCCGATCTCGAGGATCTTGTCGCGGACGAGCTGCGCGATCGGCGCGTACGCCTTCGTCGTCACCTCACCGGCGATGTGGACGAGACCCGTGGTGATGAGGGTCTCCACGGCCACACGCGAGGTCGGGTCCTCGGTGAGAAGTGCGTCGAGGATCGTGTCGCTGATCTGGTCAGCGATCTTGTCGGGGTGACCCTCGGTGACGGACTCCGAGGTGAACAGGCGACGGGACACAACGCTCCCTGGGGTTGCAGCGGCTGCTGGCTGATCATTTGGCGGAACCTCACCGGGGGCTGCGCCCGATCACGTTCCTCATGCAGTTTATCGGTCGCCACCGTTTACCGGACCACCTGTCTCGCCCTATGGGAGGCACGTGACCTGCGGCACTCCATTCTTGCTCATGGAATCGGCTACGAGAAGAGCAGTCGCTCAGGCGCGTCGGGGAGCGAGTCGCGGGGCGACCTGGTCCCAAATCACCTCGGCCAGCGCTTCCTTCGGACCATAGGGAACCGGGGTCTCGACCCCATTGGAGGCCAGGATCACAGCCTCGTTCTCCTCGGAACCGAAGGTCTTGGATGCGCCCACCTCGTTCACGACGAGAAGATCACACCCCTTGCGGAGCAGTTTGGCCCGGCCGTTCGCGAGCACGTCGTCGGTTTCGGCGGCGAAACCCACCACGACCTGGCCTTCCCGCGCCCGGTCGGCCGAGATCTCCGCGAGGACGTCGGGGTTGCGGACGAGCGCCACCGGCGCCGGATCCTGCCCTTCCTTCTTCTTGATCTTGCCGCCCGCGTACTCGGCCGGCCGGAAGTCGGCCACGGCCGCGGCCATCACCACGGCGTCGGCGTCCGCGGCCGCCTTGAGGACGGCCTCGCGCAGCTGTACGGCCGTCCCGACCCGTACGACGTCCACCCCGGCCGGGTCGGCCAGTGCGGTGTTGGCCGCGACGAGGGTGACCCGGGCTCCGCGGGCGACGGCCGTGCGGGCCAGTGCGTAGCCCTGCTTGCCGGAGGAGCGGTTGCCGAGGAAGCGGACCGGGTCGAGCGGTTCCCGCGTGCCGCCCGCGCTGATCACCACGTGCCGGCCGGCCAGGTCGGGCTCGGCCACTCCGCGCGCGAGGACCCTCCGGCACACCTCGTAGATCTCCTCGGGGTCGGGCAGCCGCCCCTTGCCGGTGTCCTTGCCGGTGAGCCGGCCGACGGCGGGCTCGATGACGAGGGCGCCGCGGCGGCGCAGCGTGGCCACGTTCTCCTGGGTGGCGGGGTGCTCCCACATCTCGGTGTGCATGGCGGGCGCGAAGACCACCGGGCAGCGGGCGGTGAGCAACGTGTTCGTGAGCAGGTCGTCGGCGAGGCCGTGGGCGGCCTTGGCGAGCATGTCGGCGGTGGCCGGGGCGACGACGACGAGGTCGGCGGACTGCCCGATGCGGACGTGCGGCACCTCGTGGACCCTCTCCCAGACCACGGCCTGGGCCGGGTTTCCGGACAGGGCGGCCCAGGTGGCCTCGCCCACGAAGTGCAGGGACGCCGCCGTGGGCACCACCCGTACGTCGTGTCCGGACTCGGTCAGTCGGCGCAGCAGCTCGCACGCCTTGTACGCGGCGATCCCGCCGCTGACTCCGAGCACGACCTTCGGCTTACCCACCACACACGCCCCTTCGGCTGATCGTCGTACCTGTCTATGACACACCACAGGCCCGGCAGATGTTCTGCCGGGCCTGTGGTGAAAAGGAATGCTCGGTGCCTACTGAGCCGGGGCCTCGATGGCCTCGGAGGTCAGCAGACCCGCGTTGATCTCGCGCAGCGCGATCGAAAGCGGCTTCTCGTGGACGTGGGTGTCCACCAGCGGGCCGACGTACTCGAGCAGGCCCTCACCGAGCTGCGAGTAGTACGCGTTGATCTGACGCGCGCGCTTGGCCGCGTAGATCACGAGGCTGTACTTCGAGTCCGTGGCCTCGAGCAGCTCGTCGATCGGCGGGTTGATGATGCCCTCGGGCGCAGTGATGGAAGAGGACACGCTCTACCTTCCGAAGATGGGTGAAAGATCAAACATCAATCGATGGAACATCGATCAACGATCAAACAACTTCCATCAAGGCTAGCAGCTCACGCGCCACGTCCTCGACGGAGGTGTTGACCAGGGTGGTGTCGAACTCGGACTCGGCAGCGAGCTCGACCTTGGCCGTCTCCAGCCTGCGCTGGATGACCTCGGCCGATTCGGTGCCGCGGCCGGTGAGCCGGCGGACCAGCTCGTCCCAGCTCGGCGGTGCCAGGAAGACGAGTTGGGCTTCGGGCATCGACTCGCGGACGAGTCGCGCGCCCTGGAGGTCGATCTCCAGGAGGACGGGCTCGCCGTTCTCCAGTCGCTCCACCACCGCGCCGCGCGGTGTGCCGTAGCGGTTGCCCGCGAACTCGGCCCACTCCAGCAGCTCGCCGTTGGCGATCAGCTTGTCGAACTCGTCGTCGTTGACGAAGAAGTAGTGGACTCCGTGTCGCTCACCGGGCCGCGGCTTGCGGGTGGTGGCCGACACCGAGAGCCATACCTCGGGGTGGACCTTGCGCATATGCGCGACGACCGTGCTCTTGCCGACCCCCGAAGGGCCGGAGAGCACGGTCAGCCGCGGACGAACCTCTGCTGCCATAAAGCGATTATCCAGGTTCTCGGGACTGCCTGAGAACGCCGGGAGAACTTCAGGCAACGCGTCAGCCGGCAGGAGTGCCGAACTCACGCTCCAGAGACGCGATCTGGTTGGAACCGAGACCTCGGACACGCCGGGACTCGGAGATGCCGAGGCGCTCCATGATCTGCTTGGCGCGGACCTTGCCCACGCCAGGCAGGGACTCCAGCAGGGCGGAGACCTTCATCTTGCCGATGACGTCGTTCTCCTGGCCCGTCTTGATGACCTCTTGGAGCGAGGCGCCGGAGTGCTTGAGTCGATTCTTCACCTCGGCCCGCTCCCGGCGAGCCGCGGCGGCCTTTTCGAGCGCGGCTGCGCGCTGTTCAGGGGTAAGGGGCGGAAGAGCCACGCCTACGTCACCTCGGATGTCGAACTGTCGGATACGGACCGGTGGGGAACCCTAGGGCGCCACACCAGGCGAATGCCCGAACAGCAATAAAACTCGTTCGCTGCTCGTTCACTCTGGTCGGAGACTAGCGGCCAAGGCCGCTCCAGTCAGCGAGAACGGACGAAAAGTCCTGGTCAGCCTCCACTGAACCGTACATCACGGACAAACCACCCCGGTTTTGTCCGGTGAAAGACGTTCGAATTTCGTCAGACCGTACGACGTGCGGCGACGCCGGCCCGCCCGACGACACCTCCGAACGTGCTCAGCCGGAGACCGCCGCGCGGATTTCGTCCGCGAACCGGGTGGCCGAGGCGCGCAGCGCCGCGGCGTCCGGACCGTGCTGCAGGACGCCCCGCGACACGTTCGGGACGACGTTGCGGACCGCCGCACCGAAGACCGCCGGCAGGTCGGCCGCCGTCGCGCCCTGCGCACCGATGCCCGGAGCCAGCAGCGGCCCGTTGATGTCCAGGTCGAAGGAGGAGAGGTCGCCCAGCGTGGCGCCGACCACCGCGCCGAAGGAGCCCATCGGCGCCGCGCCCGCGTTCTCCGCCGCGAGATGCCCCAGCATCGTCGCGCCGATCGTCCGGCCGTCCTCGCGCACCGCGCGCTGGACCTCCGCACCCTCCGGGTTCGAGGTGAGGGCGAGGACGAAGAGTCCCGCGCCCGACCGGCGGGCCAGGTCCACCGCCGGCTGCAGCGAGCCGTAGCCCAGGTACGGTGACACCGTCAGGGCGTCGGAGAACAGCGGCGAGGACGGCGACAGGAACGTCTGCGCGTACGCGGCCATCGTCGAGCCGATGTCACCGCGCTTCGCGTCCATCACGACCAGCGTGCCCGCGGCCCGCGCGTCGGCCACGGTCTGCTCCAGCACCGCGATGCCCTTCGAGCCGAAGCGCTCGAAGAAGGCCGCCTGCGGCTTGAAGACGGCCACCGAGTCGGCCAGCGCCTCGACGACCGTGCGGGAGAACTTCTCGAGGCCCGCGATGTCGTCGTTCAGGCCCCACGACGACAGGAGGGCCGCGTGCGGGTCGATGCCCACGCACAGCGGGCCGCGGGAGTCCATCGCCTCGCGCAGGCGGGTGCCGAAGGGGGTCACGGCGGTCTCGGTCACGGGGGTCTCGGTCACTGGGCGGCCTTTCGGGTTTCGGCGCCGACGGCCTCGGCGAGGGTCGCGTACGGGCTGACGGCCAGGCGCGCGGCCAGGCCCTTGTGGATCGCGCGGGCGTAGAACGGGCCCTCGTAGATGAACGCGCTGTACCCCTGGATCAGGGTCGCGCCGGCCAGGATCCGCTGCCAGGCGTCCTCGGCGTTCTCGATGCCCCCGACGCCCACCAGCACCAGGCGGTCGCCCACACGGGCGTACAGGCGGCGCAGGACCTCCAGGGAGCGCTCCTTGACCGGGGCACCGGACAGGCCTCCGGTCTCCTTCACGAGGGACGGGGAGGACTTCAGGCCCAGCCCCTCCCGCGCGATCGTGGTGTTCGTCGCGATGATGCCGTCCAGGCCCAGCTCCAGGGCCAGGTCCGCGACCGCGTCCACGTCCTCGTCCGCGAGGTCCGGCGCGATCTTGACCAGGAGCGGGACCCGGCGGTCGGTCACCGTGCGGTCCGCGGCCTCCCGTACGGCCGTCAGGAGCGGCCGCAGGGATTCGGTGGCCTGGAGGTTGCGCAGGCCCGGCGTGTTCGGCGAGGAGACGTTCACGACCAGGTAGTCCGCGTGGCGGGCGAGGCGCTCGGTGGAGGCGACGTAGTCCGCCACCGCCTCGTCCTCCGGCACCACCTTGGTCTTGCCGATGTTGACGCCCACGACCGTCCTGAAGACCGGCACACGGGCCGCCAGGCGGGCCGCCACGGCCGCCGAGCCCTCGTTGTTGAAGCCCATCCGGTTGATCAGCGCGCGGTCCGGCACGAGCCGGAACAGCCGCTTCTTGGGGTTGCCCGGCTGCGCCTGCGCCGTGACCGTGCCGATCTCGATGTGGTCGAAGCCGAGCATCGACATGCCGTCGATGGCGACGGCGTTCTTGTCGAAGCCCGCAGCGAGGCCGAAGGGGCCGTGCATGCGCAGCCCGAGCGCCTCGGTGCGCAGTTCCTTGTGGCGCGGGGCCAGGGCCGCCGCCACGAAGGTGCGCAGCACGGGGGTGCGGGCCGCGAGGCGGATCCAGCGGAAGGCCAGGTAGTGGGCCTGCTCCGGGTCCATCCGCTTGAAGACGAGGTTGAAGAACAGCTTGTACATGTCGAGAAGATCCCTTGTGCGCTCATGACGAGGGGGACACCGACGCGCAAAGCGCATCCGTGTCCCCCTCCTCGTACGGGCTGCTAGTCGCGGGCCGCGGTCAGGTGCTCCGCGTGCTCCTGGAGCGAGCGGACGCCCACGTCGCCGTGGCCCAGCGCCTCGATGCCCTGGACGGCCGCGGCGAGCGCCTGGACCGTGGTCAGGCACGGGACGCTGCGCGCCACGGCCGCCGTGCGGATCTCGTAGCCGTCGAGGCGGCCGCCGGTGCCGTACGGGGTGTTGACGATCAGGTCGACCTGGCCGTCGTGGATGAGCTGGACGATGGTCTTCTCGCCGTTCGGGCCCTCGCCCTCGCTGAGCTTGCGCACCACGGTGGCGTTGATGCCGTTGCGGCGCAGCACCTCGGCGGTGCCGGAGGTGGCCATCAGCTCGAAGCCGTGGGCGACCAGCTCGCGCGCCGGGAAGATCATCGAGCGCTTGTCGCGGTTGGCGACGGAGATGAACGCGCGGCCCTTGGTGGGCAGCGGGCCGTAGGCGCCGGCCTGCGACTTGGCGTAGGCCGTGCCGAAGACGGAGTCGATGCCCATGACCTCGCCGGTGGAGCGCATCTCCGGGCCGAGGACGGTGTCCACGCCGCGGCCGTGGATGTCGCGGAAGCGCGACCACGGCATGACGGCCTCCTTGACGGAGATCGGCGCGTCGAGCGGCAGGGTGCCGCCGTCGCCGGTCTTCGGGAGCATGCCCTCTTCGCGCAGCTCGGCGATGGTGGTGCCGAGCGAGATGCGGGCGGCGGCCTTCGCGAGCGGGACCGCGGTGGCCTTCGAGGTGAAGGGGACGGTGCGGGAGGCGCGCGGGTTGGCCTCCAGGACGTAGAGGATGTCACCCGCCATCGCGAACTGGATGTTGATCAGGCCGCGGACGCCGACGCCCTTGGCGATGGCCTCGGTGGAGGCGCGCAGGCGCTTGATGTCGAAGCCGCCGAGGGTGATCGGGGGCAGGGCGCAGGCCGAGTCGCCGGAGTGGATGCCGGCTTCCTCGATGTGCTCCATGACGCCGCCGAGGTAGAGCTCGGTGCCGTCGTAGAGGGCGTCGACGTCGATCTCGATGGCGTCGTCGAGGAAGCGGTCGACCAGCACGGGGCGGGTCGGCGAGATCTCGGTGGACTCGGCGATGTACGACTCGAGGCGGGTCTCGTCGTAGACGATCTCCATGCCGCGTCCGCCGAGCACGTACGACGGGCGGACGAGGACCGGGTAGCCGATCTCGTCGGCGATGGCCTTCGCACCCGCGAAGGTGGTGGCGGTGCCGTGCTTGGGGGCGGGCAGGCCGGCCTCGGCGAGGACCCGGCCGAAGGCTCCGCGGTCCTCGGCGGCGTGGATGGCCTCCGGCGGGGTGCCGACGACCGGGACGCCGTTGTCCTTGAGCGCCTGGGCGAGACCGAGGGGGGTCTGGCCGCCGAGCTGGACGACGACGCCGGCGATGGGGCCGGCCAGCGACTCGGCGTGGACGATCTCCAGCACGTCCTCGAGCGTCAGCGGCTCGAAGTACAGGCGGTCGGAGGTGTCGTAGTCGGTGGAGACGGTCTCCGGGTTGCAGTTGACCATCACGGTCTCGTAGCCGGCGTCGCTGAGGGCGAAGGAGGCGTGGACGCAGGAGTAGTCGAACTCGATGCCCTGGCCGATGCGGTTCGGACCGGAGCCCAGGATGATGACCGCGGGCTTCTCGCGGGGCGCGACCTCGCTCTCCTCGTCGTACGAGGAGTAGAAGTACGGGGTCTTCGCGGCGAACTCGGCGGCGCAGGTGTCGACCGTCTTGTAGACCGGGCGGACGCCGAGGGCGTGGCGGACCTCGCGGACGACGTCCTCGCGCAGGCCGCGGATCTCGGCGATCTGGGCGTCGGAGAAGCCGTGGCGCTTGGCTTCGGCGAGCAGCTCGGGGTGGAGCTTCTCGGCGGCGGCCAGCTCGTCCGCGATCTCCTTGATCAGGAAGAGCTGGTCGACGAACCAGGGGTCGATCTTCGTGGACTCGAAGACCTCTTCCTGGGTGGCGCCGGCGCGGATGGCCTGCATGACGGTGTTGATGCGGCCGTCGGTCGGGCGGACCGCGGTGGCGAGCAGCTCGTCCTTGTCGCCGGGCTCGCCGACGAAGGTGAACTGCGAGCCCTTCTTCTCGAGGGAGCGCAGGGCCTTCTGCAGCGCCTCGGTGAAGTTGCGGCCGATGGCCATGGCCTCGCCGACCGACTTCATGGTGGTGGTGAGGGTGGCGTCGGCGAGCGGGAACTTCTCGAACGCGAAGCGCGGGGCCTTGACGACGACGTAGTCGAGGGACGGCTCGAAGGAGGCCGGGGTCTTCTCGGTGATGTCGTTGGGGACCTCGTCCAGCGTGTAGCCGATGGCCAGCTTGGCGGCGATCTTGGCGATCGGGAAGCCGGTGGCCTTCGACGCGAGCGCCGAGGAGCGCGAGACGCGCGGGTTCATCTCGATGACGATGACGCGGCCGTCGACCGGGTCGATCGCGAACTGGATGTTGCAGCCGCCGGTGTCGACGCCTACCTCGCGGATGATCGCGATGCCGATGTCGCGCAGCCGCTGGTACTCGCGGTCGGTCAGCGTCATCGCCGGGGCGACGGTGATCGAGTCGCCGGTGTGGACGCCCATCGGGTCGAAGTTCTCGATGGAGCAGACGACGACCACGTTGTCCTTGGTGTCGCGCATCAGCTCGAGCTCGTACTCCTTCCAGCCGAGGATGGACTCCTCCAGGAGCACCTCGGTGGTCGGGGAGAGCGTGAGGCCCTGGCCGGCGATGCGGCGCAGCTCGTCCTCGTCGTGGGCGAAGCCGGAGCCGGCGCCGCCCATGGTGAAGGACGGGCGGACGACGACGGGGTAGCCGCCGAGGGTCTCGACACCGGCGAGGACGTCGTCCATCGAGTGGCAGATGACCGAGCGGGCGGACTCGCCGTGGCCGATCTTGGCGTTGACGGCCTCGACGACGCCCTTGAAGAGGTCGCGGTCCTCGCCCTTGTTGATGGCCTCGACGTTGGCGCCGATGAGCTCGACACCGTACTTCTCCAGCACACCCTGCTCGTGCATGGAGATCGCGGTGTTGAGCGCGGTCTGACCGCCGAGGGTGGGCAGGAGCGCGTCGGGGCGCTCCTTGGCGATGATCTTCTCGACGAACTCGGGGGTGATCGGCTCGACGTACGTGGCGTCGGCGATCTCCGGGTCGGTCATGATCGTCGCGGGATTGGAGTTCACCAGGATGACCCGCAGGCCCTCGGCCTTGAGGATGCGGCAGGCCTGGGTGCCGGAGTAGTCGAACTCGGCTGCCTGTCCGATGACGATCGGGCCGGAGCCGATGACCAGGACGGACTGGATATCGGTGCGCTTAGGCACGCTCGGCCTCCATCAGGGCGGTTTCCATCAAAGACGTGAAGCGGTCGAAGAGGTACGCGGCGTCGTGCGGGCCGGCAGCCGCTTCGGGGTGGTACTGGACGGAGAAGGCCGGCTGGTCGAGCAGCTGGAGGCCTTCGACGACCTGGTCGTTCAGGCAGACGTGGGAGACCTCGGCGCGGCCGTAGGGGGTCTCGGAGACCTTGTCGAGGGGCGCGTCGACGGCGAAGCCGTGGTTGTGCGCGGTGACCTCGACCTTGCCGGTGGTGCGGTCCTGCACCGGCTGGTTGATGCCGCGGTGGCCGTACTTCAGCTTGTAGGTGCCGAAGCCGAGCGCGCGGCCCAGGATCTGGTTGCCGAAGCAGATGCCGAAGAGCGGGGTCTTGTGCGCGAGGACGCCCTGCATGACGGCGACGGGGCCGTCGGCGGTGGCCGGGTCGCCCGGGCCGTTGGAGAAGAACACGCCGTCCGGGTTGACCGCGTACACGTCCTCGACGGTGGCGGTGGCGGGCAGCACGTGCACCTCGATGCCGCGCTCGGCCATCCGGTGCGGGGTCATGCCCTTGATGCCGAGGTCCACGGCGGCCACGGTGAACTTCTTCTCACCGATCGCGGGGACGACGTACGCCTCCTTGGTGGCGACCTCGGCGGAGAGGTTCGCGCCCTTCATCTGCGGGGCGGACTGGACCTTGGCCAGCAGGGCCTCGTCGCGGACGCCCGTCCAGGCCTCGCCCGAGAAGATGCCGACGCGCATGGCGCCGCGCTCGCGCAGGTGACGCGTCAGGGCGCGGGTGTCGATGCCGCAGATGCCGACGACGCCCTGCTTGACGAGCTCCTCGTCCAGCGAGCGCTGCGAGCGCCAGTTGGAGGGGACGCGGGCGGGGTCGCGGACGACATAACCGGCCACCCAGATGCGGGAGGACTCGGGGTCCTCGTCGTTGACGCCGGTGTTGCCCACGTGCGGGGCGGTCATCACGACGACCTGCCGGTGGTACGACGGGTCGGTGAGGGTCTCCTGGTATCCGGTCATGCCGGTGGAGAACACGGCCTCGCCGAAGGTCTCCCCCACGGCGCCGTAGGCGCGGCCGCGGAAGATCCGACCGTCCTCCAGGACGAGTACGGCGGGAGCTTTGGCTGCTCCCCTGGTGGAGGTCGTCATCGTTCGGCGCCTTCCGTCGTGATGGATGAGTTCATGAGGTTGATTGCCTCGACCCAGGCGGCGTGTTCGGCCGCGCGGTCGGAGCGGAATCCGGAGTCGATCAGCTTGTCGCCGTGCGCCCAGGTGACGACGAGGAGACCGCCCTCGGTGAGTACCTTGCCCGCGATTCCCTTGTCGAGGCGGGCGCCGCGCAGCTGCGCGGCCGGTACGAAGAAGTCGGTGGCACCCGGACGGACCACGTCGAGGCCCGCGTCGGTGAGCGTGAGCTCGACCCGGCTGCGGATGCCCAGACCGTGGGCGACGATCCGGTCGAGCCACTGCCCGGCGGTGGTGGACCCGTGGTACCGGCCGGTCAGGGCCAGCCGGTGCTCGGGGAGACCGCCGGGGGCGGCGGGCAGCTCCGGCAGATCGTTCTGCAGGGCGCCGCGCCATTTCCAGCCCTGCCGCATCAGCCAGTACACGAACGCGATGAAGACGAGCAGACCGATCACCCACGCGATGCGGGCGCCCCAGTCCGTCACCTCCGCCGACCGTCGTTCGGCGGCCTCGGCGGCCAGTTGGATTACTGCAGGTGTCACGCCAGATTCCCGTCCACGACCGTTGCCCGGCCCCGCAGGAAGGTGTGAGTGACGCGACCCGGCAGCTCACGGCCCTCGTAAGGCGTGTTGCGGCTGCGGGAGGCGAAGTGTGCGGGGTCCACGACACCACGGTACGAGGTGTCGACCAGCGTCAGGTTCGCGGGTTCACCTGCCGAGACGGGGCGGCCGTGGTGGTCCAGGCCGCCGATCCGCGCCGGGGCGAAGGACATGCGCTCGGCGACGCCCGCCCAGTCGAGCAGTCCGGTCTCCACCATCGTCTGCTGGACGACGGAGAGCGCGGTCTCCAGGCCCACCATGCCCATGGCGGCGGCGGCCCACTCGCAGTCCTTGTCCTCGTGGGGGTGCGGGGCGTGGTCGGTGGCGACGATGTCGATCGTGCCGTCGGCGAGCGCCTCGCGCAGGGCCATCACGTCGCGCTCGGTGCGCAGCGGCGGGTTGACCTTGTAGACCGCGTTGTACGAGCGGACCAGCTCGTCGGTGAGGAGGAGGTGGTGCGGGGTGACCTCGGCGGTGACGTCGATGCCGCGGGACTTGGCCCAGCGGACGATCTCGACGGAGCCGGCGGTGGAGAGGTGGCAGATGTGCACGCGGGAGCCGACGTGCTCGGCGAGGAGGACGTCGCGGGCGATGATCGACTCCTCGGCGACGGCCGGCCAGCCGCCCAGCCCCAGCTCGGCGGAGACGACGCCCTCGTTCATCTGGGCGCCCTCGGTGAGGCGGGGCTCCTGGGCGTGCTGGGCGACGACGCCGCCGAACGCCTTCACGTACTCCAGGGCGCGGCGCATGATCACGGCGTCGTCCACGCACTTGCCGTCGTCGGAGAAGACGGTGACGCGGGCGGCCGACTCGTGCATGGCGCCCAGCTCGGAGAGCTGCTTGCCCTCCAGGCCGACGGTGACGGCGCCGATGGGCTGCACGTCGCAGTAGCCGGACTCCTTGCCCAGGCGCCAGACCTGCTCGACGACGCCGGCGGTGTCGGCGACCGGGAAGGTGTTCGCCATGGCGAAGACGGCGGTGTAGCCGCCGGAGGCGGCCGCGCGGGTGCCGGTCAGGACGGTCTCGGAGTCCTCGCGGCCGGGCTCGCGCAGGTGGGTGTGCAGGTCGACGAGGCCGGGGAGGAGGACCTGGCCCTCGGCCTCGATGACGGTCGCGCCCTGCGCGGAAAGGTTCTGTCCGACCTCGGCGATGGTCTCGCCGTCGATCAGGACGTCCTGCACGTCGCCGCCGAGTACCTTCGCGCCACGGATAAGGATCTTGCTCATGGTTACTTGGTCTCCTCGGTGCGGGCGGTGGTGCTGGTGGTGACGGCGGGCTCGGAGCCGCCGAGCAGCAGGTACAGGACGGCCATGCGGATGGAGACGCCGTTGGCGACCTGCTCGACGACGGTGCAGCGGTCGGAGTCGGCGACCTCGGCGGTGATCTCCATGCCGCGGACCATGGGGCCCGGGTGCATGACGATGGCGTGCTCGGGCATCTTGGCCATGCGGGCGCCGTCCAGCCCGTAGCGGCGGGAGTACTCGCGCTCGGTGGGGAAGAACGCGGCGTTCATGCGTTCGCGCTGCACACGAAGCATCATGACGGCGTCGGACTTGGGAAGCACCTCGTCGAGGCCGTACGAGACCTCGCAGGGCCAGGTCTCGACGCCGACGGGGACCAGGGTGGGCGGGGCGACGAGGGTGACCTCGGCGCCGAGCGTGTGCAGCAGGTCGACGTTGGAGCGGGCGACGCGGCTGTGCAGGATGTCGCCGACGATGGTGATGCGGCGGCCGGCGAGGTCCTTGCCGAGGCCGGCGTCGCGGCCGACGAGGCGGCGGCGCATGGTGAAGGCGTCCAGCAGGGCCTGGGTGGGGTGCTGGTGGGTGCCGTCGCCGGCGTTGATGACGGGGGCGTCGATCCAGCCGGAGGTGGCGAGCCGGTAGGGGGCTCCGGAAGCGCTGTGCCGGATGACGACGGCGTCGACGCCCATCGCCTCCAGGGTCTGGGCGGTGTCCTTGAGGGATTCGCCCTTGGACACCGAGGAGCCCTTGGCCGCGAAGTTGATGACGTCGGCGGAGAGCCGCTTCTCGGCGGCCTCGAAGGAGATCCGGGTGCGGGTGGAGTCCTCGAAGAAGAGGTTGCAGATCGTTCGGCCGCGCAGGGTGGGCAGCTTCTTTATCGGCCGGTCGGCGATCCGGGCCATCTCCTCGGCGGTGTCGAGGATGAGGACGGCGTCGTCGCGCGTGAGATCGGCGGCCGAGATGAGGTGGCGCTTCATCAGGGTGCTCCGTATGTCGAAGAGGTCAGAGCGGCGGGGAGGGCAGGGCGGCGGACCGGGAGTGCGGGCAGGGCAGGCCTGCGCACGGGCCCCGCGGTCGGGGCCCTCACTCGTACGGGCTACTGCCCGGCTGCGGTGTCGGTCCGCTGGCCGAGCAGCACGGCGTCTCGGCCGTCCTCCTCCTGGAGCTGGACCTTGACGGTCTCCCGCAGCGACGTGGGGAGGTTCTTGCCGACGTAGTCGGCGCGGATCGGCAGCTCGCGGTGGCCGCGGTCGACGAGGACCGCGAGCTGCACGGCGCGGGGGCGGCCGAGGTCGCCCAGCGCGTCGAGGGCGGCTCTGATGGTGCGGCCGGAGAAGAGCACGTCGTCGACGAGGACGACGAGGCGTCCGTCGATGTCGTCGCCGGGGATCTCGGTGCGGCCGATCGCGCGGGCGGGCTTCATCCGGAGGTCGTCGCGGTACATGGTGATGTCGAGGGATCCGACCGGGATCTTCGCGCCGGTGATCTCTTCGAGTTTGGCGGCCAGCCGGCGGGCGAGGTACACACCGCGGGTGGGAATGCCGAGGAGCACCACGTCGTCGGCGCCCTTGGCGCGTTCGACGATCTCGTGGGCGATGCGGGTCAGTACCCGCGCGATGTCCTGTGCCTCGAGCACGGGGCGCATCGCATCGATGCCCTGGGCACCGACGTTCTGAGCAGTCTGAGCGTCCATGAAAAGGACCTCCTTCTCCGCCTCACGGGACGGACCTTAAAGGACGTCTGATGTACGTGCTCCACGGTACCAGGACCGGGGCGGGGAACCGGCACCGGGCCCGTGCGGCGCCCCTCGTACGTGGGCGTTGGACAGCATTCGGCTTGACGCATCCAAGTAACGCTGCGTAACCTCACAGTGAGTTACCAGCCGCGCGGCGGAGCCGCACGTGGTCCATGTCGTCAGCGTCCATGTCGTCACAGCGTCACAGCGTCCGGGAGCGTTATGTCCAGCGAATACGCCAAACAGCTCGGGGCCAAGCTCCGCGCCATCCGCACCCAGCAGGGCCTCTCCCTCCATGGTGTCGAGGAGAAGTCCCAGGGCCGGTGGAAGGCCGTGGTGGTCGGTTCGTACGAGCGCGGGGACCGCGCCGTGACCGTCCAGCGCCTCGCCGAGCTGGCGGACTTCTACGGGGTGCCCGTGCAGGAGCTGCTGCCGGGAACGACTCCCGGCGGGGCTGCCGAGCCGCCGCCGAAGCTCCGCCTCGACCTGGAGCGCCTCGCGGGCGTTCCCGCCGAGAAGGCCGGTCCGCTGCAGCGTTACGCGGCGACCATCCAGAGCCAGCGCGGCGACTACAACGGCAAGGTGCTGTCGATCCGCCAGGACGACCTGCGCACCCTCGCCGTCATCTACGACCAGTCCCCCTCGGTCCTGACCGAGCAGCTGATCAGCTGGGGCGTGCTCGACGCGGATGCGCGTCGCGCCGTGGCGCACGAGGACATCTAGTCCCCGCGCCCAGGACCAGCAGAAACGTTACCGGCGTGGGCCGGGAGCCTGCCGTGGCTCCCGGCCCACGCCGGTTTCGCGTCTCCGGGCGCAGAGGCAGAAACGGAGGGCCCGCAGCGCGTGTGCGCTGCGGGCCCTGCGTTCTCGCCGAACCGCCGGGGGCTACTCGCCCCGGCGCAGGCTCGGCTTCAGGTCCTTGAAGCGGGCCAGCAGCCCGTTCACGAACGAGGGGGACTCGTCCGTCGAGAATTCCTTGGCCAGCTGGACGGCCTCGTCGATGGCCACGGCGTCCGGGGTGTCGTCCACCCAGATCAGCTCGTAGGCACCGAGCCGCACGATGTTCCGGTCCGCAACCGGCATGCGGTCGAGTTCCCAGTCCACGGCGTAGGTGACGATCAGGTCGTCGATGCGGTTCACCTTGTCGGCGTAGCCCTCGACGAGATCCATCGTGAAGGCGCTGACGGGCGGCTGCCGGTCGTCCGACCGCGCGTGGCGGATCCAGTCCGCGAGGACCTCGCGCACGGGCACCCCGCGCTGGTCGGCCTCGAACAGGATCTGGAAGGCGCGCTTGCGCGCGTTGCTGCGGGCAGCCACGGTTAGCTGCTCACCCGGCCGAGGTAGTCGCTGGTACGGGTGTCGACCTTGACCTTCTCGCCCGTGGTGACGAAGAGCGGGACCTGGATCTCGTAGCCGGTCTCCAGGCGCGCCGGCTTGGTGCCACCGGTGGAGCGGTCGCCCTGGACGCCCGGGTCGGTGTGCTCGATGACCAGCTCGACGGCGGCCGGGAGCTCGACGTAGAGCACCTCGCCCTCGTGCTGGGCGACCGAGGCGGTGAAGCCCTCGATCAGGAAGTTGGCGGCGTCGCCGACGGCCTTGCGGTCGACCATCAGCTGGTCGTACGTCTGCATGTCCATGAAGACGAAGTAGTCGCCGTCCATGTACGAGAACTGCATGTCGCGGCGGTCGATGGTGGCCGTCTCGACCTTCGTGCCGGCGTTGAACGTCTTGTCGACGACCTTGCCGGAGAGCACGTGCTTGAGCTTGGTGCGCACGAAGGCCGGGCCCTTGCCGGGCTTGACGTGCTGGAACTCGACGACGGACCAGAGCTGGTCACCGTCGAGCTTGAGCACCATGCCGTTCTTGAGGTCGTTCGTGGAAGCCACGGTTGCGGAATCTCCTGCACTGGAAGACCACGGGTGCGCGCACAGCCCGCCGCAGCGGGCTAGAGCGCGAGCAGCTCCTTGGTCGTAATGGTGAGTAGCTCGGGACCGCCGTCCGCCTCGGGGCGTACGACGAGCGTGTCATCGATCCGGACACCTCCCCGGCCCGGGAGGTGAACCCCCGGTTCGACGGTGACCGGCACGCAAGCGTCCAGTTTACCCATTGCCGTAGGTGCAAGCTGCGGGTCCTCGTCGATTTCGAGGCCGACGCCGTGTCCGGTCCACGGAGCGAGGGTCACGCCGTGGCCTGCGGAGTCCAGTACGGAGCGCGCGGCATGGTCGACCTCGCGGTACGCGGCACCGGGGACGAGTGCCTCGCGTCCCGCCCGCTGGGCCGCGAAAACAAGATCGTAGAGCTGGATCTGCCAGTCGGCCGGGCTGGTGCCGATCACGAAGGTCCGGCCGATCTCGCAGCGGTAGCCGCGGTAGTTGGCGCCGAGGCAGACGGACAGGAAGTCGCCCTCCTCGACGCGGCGGTCGGAAGGCCGGTGCCGGGAGCGGCCGGAGTTCGGCCCGGTGCCGACGGAGGTCGGGAAGGCGGGTCCGTCGGCCCCGTGGTCGACGAGGCGGCGCTCCAGCTCCAGGGCGAGGTGGCGTTCGGTCCGGCCCACCAGGATCGACTCCAGCAGCTCGCCGAGCGCCTGGTCGGCGATCTCGGCGGCGATCCGCAGGCAGGCGATCTCCTCCTCGTCCTTGACGAGGCGCTGCTGTTCCACGGCGGTCCCGAGGTCGGCGAGCCGCAGCGCGGGCGCGACGGAGCGCAGGGCGCGGTGCCGGGCGACGGTGAGGTGGTGCTCCTCGACGGCCAGTGAGTCGGCCCGCAGGGAGCCGGCCATGTCGCCGGCCGCGACGGCCGCGTCGCTGCCGGGGGCGGACAGCACGGAAAGCCTGAGGTGCTCGTCGAGGCGTCCCTCGTCGGCTTCGCCGGTGGGCGGGCCGACGGTGAACAGCATGTCCTCGCCGGCGGGCCCGACGAGCAGGACGGCGCGCGGCGGGGACGCCCCGGCGAGGTAGCGGACGTTCGCCGGACGCGTGATCAGTGCGGCGGCGTTCCCCGCGGCGGCACAGCGGTCGCGAAGCAGGCCCCGGCGGGCCGCGTACACGTCTGACATGTCTTCGAGCCTACGAGCGCCCCGCGCATCCGGCCCGGTGAGCACGCCCGTACGAGGGCCCGGCCACCGCGGCGGCGGTCAGAAGGCGGGAGCCGTGATGGCGCGGGCCAGGGCTTCGTCCAGGGCCCGGGACGTGCCCTCGACGTCGAGGTCCGAGTTGTCGATGATCGGCAGGCCGGAGCCGTACCAGCCGGCCATCCGGCCGTGGATCCGGGCGACCTCCTCGTCCGAGAGGCGCCGGTTCCCCGAGCGGGCGGCATTGCGCTCCAGGACGATCTCCAGGCCGGGGAGGAGGACGACCGGCAGCAGGGCGGGGCCGACGTGGCGCTTCCAGCCGCCCAGGCCCACCACGGGCCGGTCCGGGAAGACGGCGTCGTCGAGGATGCAGGAGATCCCGTTCGCCAGGAAGTTGCGGGCGGCGAAGCCGCAGGTGCGGCGGGCCAGGCGGTACTGGGCCTCGGAGTGGTCGTTCCAGCCCGCCTGCGGGTCCGCGAAGCCCGAGCACACCCACTCCCGGACGTCGTCCAGGCTCACGTGCGCGGTCGGCACCGGCCGGGTGCTCGCCCAGTGGCGGGCCACCGTGGTCTTCCCCGCGCCCGCCGGGCCGATCAGCAGCACGGCCAGCGTGGCGCCGCCGGTGCCGGCCACCGCGGGCGGCAGCGGAATGTGCCCCGTGGCCTCGGGACCGGGCGGCGGGGGCACGTGCGGCGGCGGTGCGTGTGGCGGCGGTGCGTGCGGCGGCGCAGGCACCGGCCATCCCTGCGCCGGGGGTATCGGCGGCTGCGGGGGCGCAGCCGGATGATGCCCCGGCTGCCCCCAGTTCGCGCCGCCCCCCGCTCCTTGCTGCATCCGCTGCCACTCCGTCTCGTTCCACCGACTGATGCGAGAACGTTATATGACCGCGGGGGCCGAACCGCTCACCAGCACCGTCAGAGCGGGACTTCGTCCGCCAGTGCGCGCAGCGCCAGCCGGTACGAGCCGATGCCGAAGCCCGCCACCGTCCCGGTCGCGACCGAGGCGATGACCGACGTGTGCCGGAACTCCTCGCGGGCGTACGGGTTCGAGATGTGCACCTCGATCAGCGGCGCGGTGCGCTGGGCGGCCGCGTCCCGCATGCCGTACGAGTAGTGCGTGAAGGCACCCGGGTTGATGACCACGGGAATCTTCCCGTCCGCCGCCTCGTGCAGCCAGCGGATCAGTTCGCCCTCGTCGTTGGTCTCGCGGACCTCCACGTCGAAGCCGAGCTCCTCACCCAGCGCGCGGCAGCTCTCCACGAGCCCGGCGTACGAGGTGGCCCCGTACACGTCGGGCTCACGCGACCCGAGCCGGCCCAGGTTCGGGCCGTTCAGCACGAGCACCTTGCGGCTCACGCCGACACCTCGCCGTACGCGGCGATCAGGTGCGCCGGGTCGGGGCCCTCCAGGACGGTGGGCTTGCCCAGCCCGTCGAGGACGATGAAGCGCAGCAGGTTGCCGCGGGCCTTCTTGTCGACCTGCATGGTCTGGAGCAGCTTGGGCCACTGGTCGCCGCGGTAGGTCAGCGGCAGCCCGACGGCGGCGAGGATCTCCCGGTGCCGGTCGGCCGTCGCGTCGTCGAGCCGGCCCGCGAGCCGGCCGAGTTCGGCCGCGAAGACCATGCCGACCGACACGGCCGCTCCGTGCCGCCACTTGTAGCGCTCGTTCTTCTCGATGGCGTGCGCGAGGGTGTGCCCGTAGTTGAGGATCTCCCGCAGGCCCGATTCCTTCAGGTCGCTGGAGACGACGTCCGCCTTGACCTGGATCGAGCGCACGATGAGCTCCGCGGTGTGCGGGCCGTCGGGCGTGCGGGCCGCCGCCGGGTCCGCCTCGATCAGGTCGAGGATCACCGGGTCGGAGACGAAACCGGCCTTGATGATCTCGGCGAGGCCGCTGACGTAGTCATTGACCGGCAGCGAGTCCAGGGCCGCCAGGTCGCACAGCACGCCGGCCGGCGGGTGGAAGGCGCCGACCAGGTTCTTGCCCTCGGCGGTGTTGATGCCGGTCTTGCCGCCGACGGCCGCGTCCACCATCGCAAGGACGGTGGTCGGTACGGCGATCCAGCGCACCCCGCGCAGCCAGGAGGCCGCGACGAAACCCGCGAGGTCGGTGGTCGCTCCGCCGCCGACGCCGACGATCACGTCGGTGCGGGTGAACCCGGACTGGCCGAGGGCCTTCCAGCAGTACGCGGCGACCTCGACCGTCTTGGCCTCCTCGGCGTTCGGCACCTGGATGGCGACCGCCTCGTAGCCCTGCTCGGCCAGGTCGTCGCGCAGCGCCTCACCGGTCGAGGCCAGCGCCTCGGGGTGGATCACGGCGACCCGCTGGGCCTTCGTACCGATCAGTGCGCCGAGCTCGCCGAGCAGCTGCCGGCCGACCAGCACGTCGTACCCGTCGTATCCGGCGCCGGCGCCGACCTGGATGCGCGTCACCTGGTCTGTCATACGTCCTTCAACTCCAGAGCGTCGAGGACCGCCTGGGCGACCTCTTCGGGGGTGCGGTCGTCGGTGGCCACCACGACGCGCGCGACTTCGGTGTACAGGGGGCGGCGGGCCTCCATCTGCTCGCGCCACTGGCGGCGCGGGTTGACGGCGAGCAGCGGGCGCGCGGCCCCCAGGCCGACGCGCCGGACGGCTTCCTCGACGTCCATGGAGAGATAGGCGACGGGCAGGCCGGCCAGCAGCTCCCGGGTGCCCGCGTCGAGGACCGCGCCGCCGCCGAGGGCGAGGATCCCGGTGTGCTCGGCGAGGGCGGCGGCGACCGCCTGCCGCTCCAGCTCGCGGAAGTACGCCTCGCCCTCGTCGACGAAGAGGTCCGAGATCTCGCGGCCCTGGGCCGCGACGATGTCGGCGTCGGTGTCCCGGTAGGGGACGCCGAGCCGTTCGGCGAGCAGCGCCCCCACCGTGGACTTGCCGGACCCCATGGGGCCGACGAGGACGACCAGTGGTCCGCCCGTCACCGGATCTGCAGGTTGTCGAGGTACGACCGGACGTTGCGCCGGGTCTCGGGCACCGAGTCGCCGCCGAACTTCTCGACGACCGCGTCCGCGAGGACGAGGGCGACCATCGCCTCGGCGACGATGCCCGCGGCGGGGACGGCGCAGACGTCGGAGCGCTGGTGGTGCGCGGCGGCGGCTTCGCCGGTGGCGACGTCGATCGTGGCGAGGGCCTTCGGGACGGTGGCGATCGGCTTCATGGCGGCCCGTACGCGCAGCAGTTCACCGGTGGTCAGACCGCCCTCGGTGCCGCCGGAGCGGCCGGAAGTGCGCTTGATGCCCTCGGGGGTGGACACGATCTCGTCGTGCGCCTGGGAGCCCGGTACGCGGGCCAGGTCGAAGCCGTCGCCGACCTCGACGCCCTTGATGGCCTGGATGCCCATCAGCGCGGCCGCGAGGCGGGCGTCCAGGCGGCGGTCCCAGTGCACGTGCGAACCCAGACCGACCGGGACCCCGTACGCGAGGACCTCGACGACGCCGCCGAGCGTGTCGCCGTCCTTGTGGGCCTGGTCGATCTCCGCGACCATCGCCTTCGACGCGTCCGCGTCCAGGCAGCGCACCGGGTCCGCGTCCAGCTTCTCCACGTCCGCGGGGGTCGGGTACACGCCGTACGGGGCCTTGGCCGCGGCCAGCTCCACGACGTGCGAGACGATCTCGATGCCCGCGGTCTCCTTGATGAAGGACCGGGCGATGGCGCCGAGGGCGACACGGGCGGCGGTCTCACGGGCGCTCGCGCGCTCCAGGATCGGCCGCGCCTCGTCGAAGCCGTACTTCTGCATGCCCGCCAGGTCGGCGTGGCCCGGACGCGGACGCGTCAGGGGGGCGTTGCGGCCCGTCTCCTTCAGCTCCGACGGGTCCACGGGATCGGCCGACATGACCTTCTCCCACTTCGGCCACTCGGTGTTGCCCACCATGACGGCGATCGGCGAACCCAGGGACAGTCCGTGGCGGACACCGCCGAGGAAGGTCACCTCGTCCTGCTCGAACTTCATCCGCGCACCGCGCCCGTACCCGAGCCGGCGCCGCGCCAGATGGTCGGCCACCAGCTCGGTGGTGACCGGAACGCCGGCGGGAAGCCCCTCCAGCGTCGCCACCAGCGCCGGACCGTGCGACTCCCCGGCGGTCAGCCAACGCAACCTGCTCAACGATGCTCCTCATGCTCGCGCCTGGTACTGCGGCGGCGCGGCCCTGGGGGTACCACCCAGCCGTAGCTGGAGGAGCGGCCCGGACCCGCCACACCCGATCCTCCCACGTCCGGGCGGGTGCACCGCCCTCCAGTCCAGCTGGCGGACGGCGGTGCGCCCTCCCCACCCTGGCGGGTCCGGCTCTACCCGAGCAAGATCAGTGCGCGCAGTGCATCAGGTGTGCCGGCCGGGGCTCAGTGACGGGCCCGCAGCGCGGCCTCGCCGGCGGCCCGTATGGCGGCCAGCGGCGCAGTGTGGCGGCCGGTCATCTGCTCGACCTGGAGCACCGCCTGGTGGACGAGGAGGTCCAGGCCGCCGAGGAGGCGGCCGCCGCGCTCCGACCAGGCCGCCGCGAGAGCGGTGGGCCACGGGTCGTACAGGACGTCGAACAGGGTGCCCGCACCGGCGGGTACGTGGGCCGCCAGCCAGTCCGTGGCACGCGCCGGCGTGGTCGCGATGACCAGCGGCGCACCCAGCCCGTCGGCCGCGTCCGCCCAGTCGGCCGTGCGGACGGCCACGCCGAGGCGCTCGCCCCACTCCTGCATCTCGTCGGCACGGGCCCGGGAGCGCACGTACACGGTGACCTCGCCGGAGCAGATCCGAGCGAGCGCGGCCAGGGCCGAGGACGCGGTGGCGCCGGCGCCGAGGATGGTGGCGCTCTCCACCTTGTCGACGCCGCGCTCGTGGAGCGCGGAGACGATCCCCGGGATGTCGGTGTTGTCGCCGAGGCGTCGGCCGTCCTTGGTCAGGACGACCGTGTTGACCGCCTCGACCGAGGCGGCGGTGTCGCTGATGCCGTCGAGCAGCGGGATGACCGCGCGCTTGAGCGGCATCGTCAGGGACAGCCCGGCCCACTCGGGGCCGAGTCCGGCGACGAACTGCGGGAGCGCGGCCTCGTCTATCTCGAAGCGGTCGTACGACCAGTCGTCGAGGCCGAGCTCCTGGTACGCGGCGCGGTGCAGCACCGGCGAGAGGGAGTGCTCGATCGGTGAACCGAGCACGGCTGCGCGTATCACTGCCCTGCCTTCTTCCGTTCCTCTTCGTACCGCTGGCGGTTCTGGTTGTGCTCGTCGTTCGTCACGGCGAAGAGCGTCTCGTTCTCGTTCACCGACACGAAGTAGTACCAGGGGCCGTCGGCCGGGTTCATCGCCGACTTGAGCGCGTCCGGGCCCGGGTTGCCGATCGGGCCGGCAGGCAGGCCCTTGATCTTGTAGGTGTTGTACGGGTCGTTGAGCTTGCGGAGGTCGCTGACGGCACCGACGTCCAGGGTGCTCTGGCCCTTGATGTAGTTGACCGTGGAGTCGAAGTCGAGCAGACCGTACGTCTCGGTGTTGCCCGGCTTGAGACGGTTGTAGACGACCCGGGAGATCTTGTCGAAGTCGTGCTGGTACTTGCCCTCGGCCTGGACGAGGCTCGCGACGGTGACGAGCTGCAGCGGGTTCGCGAGGCCCAGCTTGGTCGCCTGCCCCTTGATGTCCGCGCCCGCGTAGGCCTCGTTGGACTTGGCCACCATCTGCTTGAGCAGCGACTGGGGGCTCGCGTCCTTGCTGACGTCGTAGCGGGCCGGGTAGAGGAAGCCCTCCAGCGGGTCCTTGATGTCCTTGTTGTTGTTGGCCCACTCGGGCAGACCGAGGGTCTTCGCCTCCTTCGCGGCGATGTCCTTGGTCGTGCCCTCCTTGAGCTTGAGCTTGTCGTCGATGGCCTTGTAGACCTGGACGTTCTTCCAGCCGGGGATGACGTCCAGGGCGTTCATCCCGGCGCCGTTCACCATGAGGTCCACGGCCGCCTTGCCCGACATGTGCTCCTTCATCACGTAGGAGCCTGCCTGGATGGCGCCGCCCTTGGGGTTGACCTTGGCGGCGGCGACGAAGGCGTCGGCGCTCTTGACCACGCCGTGTGCCTTGAGGATGCGGCCCATCTCACCGGTACCGGTGCCCTTGGGGATGTCGACGGAGACGGAGCCCTCGCCCTCGCCGACGTAGTCCTCGCCCGCGCTGAACTTGGACTTGATGTAGTTGTAGCCGTAGTAGCC
Organism: Streptomyces sp. NPDC050448; assembly: GCF_040655295.1. Classification (NCBI taxonomy): domain Bacteria; kingdom Bacillati; phylum Actinomycetota; class Actinomycetes; order Kitasatosporales; family Streptomycetaceae; genus Streptomyces; species Streptomyces sp. NPDC050448. The sequence goes on from NZ_JBFAJR010000017.1 coordinate 142,441, forward strand.
GCCACCGCCGAGGACTCCCACGATCACGAGGGCGGAGATCAGGCAGGCCGCGCCGTTGCGTCGTTTGGGCTTGTCCTTCGGGCGGCTTCGGCGTCCGCCGCCGTTCGGCTCGTCGGAATCGTCGTCGTCGCCGCCGGGCAGGATCGAGGAGGCCTCCTCGGCGTGCTCCGGCTCCGGCTCCTGCTCCTGCTCCTGCTCCGGGACCAGGTGGCGCCGGCCCGGGGGCTGCGGCGGCGGGTAGGCCTCGGGGGTGCCGTACAGATCGGGGGTCTCGCCCGGGTAGCCGCCGACGGGCTGCTGGGCGTACGGGTCCGCGCCGAGGTACGGGTCGGCCTGCGGGACACCGGTGAACTGGCCCTGGCCGGTGTCCCAGCCCTGGCCGTCGTACACGGGCTGCTGCGGCTGCGGCTGCGGGTGCAGCTGCTGCTGGTGGGTCTGCTGTGGGGCATAGCCCTGCTGCTGCCCCGGGTACTGCCCCTGCTGCGCGTACTGCTGCTGGTACTGCGGGTCCAGCTGGTACTGCGGGTTCTGTGGGTACTGCGGGTCCTGCTGGTACTGCGGCTCCTGCGGATACTGCTGCTGCGGGCCACCGGCATAGGGCATCTGAGCCTGCTGGGCCTCGTGCCCGGTCCACCCTTGGTCCCCGTACAGGGGGTCCTCCGGGTGCCACGGTTCGGGGCCACGGCCCCGGCCATACTCAGTCATCGATCCCCTAGAGCCGCGAGACGGAGGCAACGGCTACATCCGCCGCGGCACCCGGTTCCGCCTCTGAAGTGGTGGGCGACGACTGTTCGAATGCCGCCGCATCGCGCGGAACGTTACCGTATCGCGATCAGACAACCACTTCGACGCACTCACCGGGCGGATTACCTGATACCCGTTCGGTCTCAAGAGCGTTCTGAAGGATCACCACTGCGGCGGCCTGGTCGATCACCGAACGGCCCTTCTTGGCGTTCCTCCCCGAGGCCCGCAGCCCCTGGGCGGCGGTGACCGTGGTCATCCGCTCATCCACGAGACGGACCGTCACCGGCTTGATTCCCTTGGCGAGTTCCGTGGCGAAGACGCGCACCTTGGCCGCGGCCGGCCCCTCCCGCCCGCTGAGCGAGCGGGGCAGGCCGACCACGACTTCCAGGGGTTCGTACTCCTCGACGAGCTGCCGCAGCCGCCGGTGGGCGAAGGGGATGTCCCGGCCCGGAACGGTTTCCACCGGTGTGGCCAACACCCCATCGGGGTCGCACGAGGCGACCCCGATACGGGCATCCCCGACATCGATGGCGAGACGGCGGCCGCGGCGCAGAGTCATGGTCAGACCGTCTCGACGACGAGGCGCTCGACCGCGGCGATGGCCTCGGGGACGGCGCCCGGGTTCTGGCCGCCGCCCTGGGCGACGTCCGGCTTGCCGCCACCGCCGCCACCGAGGGTCTTGGCGGCCGTGCGGACCAGGTCGCCTGCCTTGAGGCCGCGTTCGCGGGCGGCCTCGTTGGTGGCGATGACGGTCAGCGGGCGGCCGCCCGCCGTGGTGAACAGGGCCACGACGGCCGGGCGGTCGCCCCGGATGCGGCCGCGGACGTCGAGGACCAGCTTGCGCAGGTCGTCGGCGCCGGTGCCGTCCGGCACCGTCCCCACGACGAGGGCGACGCCGCGGATGTCCTGGGCGTTCTCGGCGAGCCCGGCGGCGGCCTGGAGGACCTTCTCCGCACGGAACTTCTCGATCTCCTTCTCGGCGTCCTTCAGCTTGCCGAGCATGGAGGCGATCTTCTCCGGCAGCTCCTCCGGACGGCCCTTGACCAGCTCCTGGAGCTGGGCGACGACCGTGTGCTCCTTGGCGAGGAAGTGGTACGCGTCCGCGCCGACCAGGGCCTCGACCCGGCGCACGCCGGAGCCGATGGAGGACTCGCCGAGCAGCTTCACCAGGCCCAGCTGGGCGGTGTTGCCGACGTGGGTGCCGCCGCACAGCTCCTTGGAGAAGTCGCCGATGGTCACGACGCGCACGCGCTCGCCGTACTTCTCGCCGAACTCGGCGATGGCGCCCTGCTTCTTCGCCTCGTCGATGCTCATGATCTCGGCCGTGACCTCGAGCTCGCGGGACAGCACGTTGTTGATCTTCTGCTCGACGTCGGTGAGGACCGAGCCGGGGACGGCGTTCGGCGAACCGAAGTCGAAGCGGAAACGGCCCGGCGAGTTCTCGGAACCGGCCTGGGCGGCCGTCGGGCCGAGGGCGTCGCGCAGCGCCTGGTGCGTCAGGTGCGTGGCCGAGTGGGCGCGGGCGATGGCCCGGCGCCGGTTCACGTCGATGGCGGCGTACGCGGAGGCGCCCACCGTCACCTCGCCGACCTGGACCGAGCCCTTGTGCACGGAGACACCCGGGACCGGCTGCTGGACGTCGCGGACGTTGATGATGGCGCCGGAGTCGAGCTTGATCCGGCCCTGGTCGGCGAGCTGGCCGCCGCCCTCGGCGTAGAAGGGGGTGCGGTCCAGGACGACCTCGACCTCGTCGCCCTCGGAGGCGGCGGGCGCGGAGACGCCGTTGACCAGGAGACCGACGATGGTGGACTCGCCCTGCGTGGTGGCGTAGCCGGTGAACTCGGTGGCGCCGGCGCCGTCCGCGATCTCCCGGTAGGCGGACATGTCCGCGTGGCCGGTCTTCTTGGCCCTGGCGTCGGCCTTGGCCCGGTCGCGCTGCTCCTGCATCAGGCGGCGGAAGCCGGGCTCGTCCACGGAGAGGCCCTGCTCGGCGGCCATCTCCAGGGTGAGGTCGATCGGGAAGCCCCAGGTGTCGTGGAGCAGGAACGCCTTGTCGCCGGAGAGGACCGTGCCGCCGGCGGCCTTGGTCTCGGTCACGGCGGTGTCGAGGATGTTGGTGCCGCCCTTGACGGCCTTGAGGAAGGCGGCCTCTTCGGCGAGCGCGACGGTCTCGATGCGCTTGCGGTCGGTGACCAGCTCCGGGTACTGCTGCCCCATCGTGTTGATCACGACGTCGACGAGGTCCTGGACGACCGGGCCGGTGGCGCCCATGAGGCGCATGTTGCGGATGGCACGGCGCATGATGCGGCGCAGCACGTAGCCGCGGCCCTCGTTGCCGGGGGTCACGCCGTCGCCGATGAGCATCACGGACGTGCGGATGTGGTCGGCGACCACGCGCATCGAGACGTCGGTGTTCTGGGCGGCGCCGTACTGCACGCCGGTCAGCTCGGTGGCCTTGTCCATGACCACGCGCAGGGTGTCGGTCTCGTACATGTTCTGCACGCCCTGCAGGATCATCGCGAGGCGCTCGAGGCCGAGACCGGTGTCGATGTTCTTCGACGGCAGGTCGCCGAGGATCGGGAAGTCTTCCTTCCCGTCGCCGGCGCCGCGCTCGAACTGCATGAAGACCAGGTTCCAGATCTCCACGTAGCGCTCGTCGTTGACGGCGGGGCCGCCCTCGACGCCGAACTCGGGGCCTCGGTCGTAGTTGATCTCCGAGCAGGGGCCGCAGGGGCCGGGGACGCCCATGGACCAGAAGTTGTCCTTCTTGCCCAGGCGCTGGATGCGCTCGGCGGGGACGCCGATCACGTCACGCCAGATCGTCTCGGCCTCGTCGTCGTCGAGGTAGACGGTGATCCAGAGCTTCTCCGGCTCCAGGCCGTAGCCGCCGTCCGCCACGGAGCTGGTGAGCAGCTCCCAGGCGTACTTGATGGCGCCTTCCTTGAAGTAGTCGCCGAAGGAGAAGTTGCCGCACATCTGGAAGAACGTGCCGTGGCGGGTGGTCTTGCCGACCTCTTCGATGTCCGGCGTACGGACGCACTTCTGCACGCTGGTGGCCCGGGGGGCCGGGGGCTTGGTCTCGCCGAGGAAGTACGGCTTGAACGGGACCATGCCCGCGTTGACCAGCAGCAGAGTCGGGTCGTCCGCGATGAGCGACGCCGAAGGGACAACGGCATGACCGCGCTCCTCGAAGAAGCTCAGCCAGCGGCGGCGGATTTCAGCCGACTCCATCAGTGGTCCTCATTCCGGTTGTGCGAACCCGCCGAGCGGATCTCGCGGGTGGTCTTGTCGTTCTGGATGGCCCGCATCCGCCGCGGCCCGGGGAGGGCGGTGACGTTGTCGGGCCGGTCGGGATCGTGGCGCAACCCCAGTGCGTCGTTCAGCTCGTCCTCGCGCTGTGACATTCCCGCCTTCACGTCGAGGGCGAAGTCCTTGAGGCGGTGACCCGCCTCCACGGCCTTGTCGGCGGCCTGGGCGGCGAGGCTCTCCGGTGTCAGCTTCTTGAGCTGGCGGTTGACCTTGGTGGTGGCCCACACGCCGGCGGCTGCGCCTGCGGTGAACCAGAAGGCTCGGCGGAACATCGGAGGTTTCAGCCCTTCTGTTTCCGGCGCCGGGCCGCCGGCACCGTACGGCCAACGATCACGGTATGGCTACCGCCATCACTTCGTGCACGTCGGGACGACTGCTGCGGCACGTCTTCGGCGTTCCTGCCGGGCCTGCCCAGCGCTTTGCGGACCCCGTAGCCGAAGGCCGCGACCTTGACCAGCGGCCCGCCGAAGGTGGAGGCCACCGTGGAGGACAGCGCGGAGGCGTTCGAGGTGACTTCCTGGACGTCGCTCGCGATGGCGTCGACCCGGTCGAGCTGGGTGCGCGCGGAGCGGACGGTGGTGGAGGCGTCCGCCAGCAGCGGGACGGCCTGGTCGGTCACGTCGGCCACCAGCTTGGTGGCCGCCTTGAGCACTTGGGCCAGCCTCACCAGCACCACGGCGAGGAAGGAGACCAGAATGGCCCAGAAGACGGCCACGAGGATCCCGGCCACCTCTCCACCGGACACGTTGCACCGCTCTCTGCATGTTGATCGCTACGTAGAAAAGTCGTTCTCCGACCCTATCGCGCCGGAGATCCACCGCCGTACCGGAATTCGCGGTCCGGCGAACCGCCTTGTACGCAGCGCATCCGGACCAGTACCCTCCGCGTCCCATGCGACAGCGGCCCGTACGACACAGGACCTGCGGCAATCTCCCCTCGGAGCTGAGCCGCTTCGTCGGCGCGCCAACCCCGTCGCCGGACGAGCTGGTCGAGCGGGCCCTGCGGATGCCGGAGCCGGTGCCGGCGGCGCCGGAACCGCTGCCGAGGCCCCGGCCCGGGGGCGCGGCGAGCACGGCGGGCCGTCCGGAAAACAGGAAGCCCGTCGGCTCCCCCAAAGGGGAACCGACGGGCTGACCAGCCTGTGAGGCTACGTCCGCTGGATCAGCGGGCGTAGTACTCGACGACGAGCTGCTCGTCGCAGATGACCGGGATTTCCTTGCGGTTCGGGTCGCGGTCCAGGCGGAAGGCCAGGGCCTTCAGGTTGACCTGCAGGTAGCGCGGGGTCTCGCCCTCGCCTGCGTAGCCACCCTCACGGGCAACCTGGAACGGAACCTTCTCGCGGCTGCGCTCGCGCACGGTGATGACGTCGTCCGGACGGACACGGAACGACGGCTTGTCGACCTTGCCGCCGTTGACCTCGATGTGGCCGTGAACGACCATCTGGCGGGCCTGGTAGATGGTGCGGGCGATGCCCGAACGCAGGACCAGGGCGTCGAGGCGACGCTCGAGCTCGACGACCAGCGCCTCGCCCGTCTTGCCTTCGGCCTTCTTGGCGCGGTCGTACGCGCGGGCCATCTGACGCTCAGAGATGTCGTACTGAGCGCGCAGACGCTGCTTCTCGAGCAGACGAACCTTGTAGTCCGAGTTCTGCTTGCGGCCACGGCCGTGCTCGCCCGGCGGGTAGGGACGAGCCTCGAAGTACTTGACGGCCTTCGGGGTCAGCGCAATGCCGAGGGCACGCGACTTCTTGACCTTGGGTCGCTTCTGGTTCACGGGGAACCTACCTCCATGTAAGTTAGGTGAGGCTTACCTTATCGAGGAGGACGTAATGTCTCGACCACATGGGATCCCCCTGCCCAGTGCGCACCGAAGTTCGGGTTCCAACGAAACGGAATCCGCTTTCGACGACGATAAGCAAGGTCAGCCGCGTCCCAGGGAAGGCGTTCGGCAGCTCACCGGAGCCGAACGCGTACGAACCCTCGTAGAGTCCAACGCCTCAGTATCCCTCACGCTGCCAGGTGCTTTTGACCAGCTGCGGTCTCTTGACCAGGCGGAGTTCGGGACGGGGATGCCGGTCGCTCGGACCGTCACCCCGGACGGGGACGTGATTCTCCTGGTGTCAGGGGAATCCGCGGCTGCCAGGACAGCCGCTTACGCCCAGGACGACGACCTCACCGCCGTGATCGAGATCACGGACGTGGCGCCGGTGTCCGTGCCCCATCGTATCCGAGGCCGCGCGTGGCTGGCCGGGTGGCTGACGCAGGTGCGCCGGGACGACCGCGCGGCCTGCGCGGCGCTGCTGGCTCAGCGCAGGCCGGTGGGTGAACTCCTCGGGCTGCACGGCGGCCGGCCGTCCTTCGTGATGCTGCGCCTGGAGGTCGGCGAGATCTCGGTGGACGACCTGTGGGGCGCGGAGCACGTGGACCCGGAGGACCTGGCCTCGGCCGAGCCGGACCCGATGGTGAACCACGAGACGGAGCTCCTCCAGCACCTGGCCGCCGCGCACCGCGACCGGATCGCGGACCTGAGCGCGCTCCTGGGACCGCGGCAGAGCGCCGGCACGACCGCGGTCCCGCTGGCCCTGGACCGCCTGGGCCTGCGGGTCCGCTTCACGGGCGACGGCTCCTCCTTCGACGCCCGCTTCGACTTCCCGGCGCCGGTACGCGACGTCTGCGACCTGCGCCGGGCGATGCACACCCTGTTCGCCGCGGCGGGCCGCTAGGGGGTGTACCGCAATCCCCCCGGCGGGTGAGGCGTGGGGGCCCGGGGCCGGCCCCCGGCAGCGGTGGCGCGGGCGGGTTCAGGCTCCGCGGAGGCGTTCGCGGACCTTTTCCACCACGTCCGCATAGCGTGCCTCCGCGCCGTACCGCGTCGGCTCGTAGTACCGCTTCCCGTGCACCGCGTCGGGGGCGTACTGCTGGGCAGCGATCGCGCCCGGTACGTCGTGCGGGTACACGTACCCCACCGCGTGGCCCAGCTTCGCCGCCCCCTTGTAGTGCCCGTCCCGCAGATGCGTCGGCACCGCGCCCGCCAGGCCCGCCCGGACATCCGCCAGCGCCGCGCCGATCGCGGTCGTCGCGGTGTTCGACTTCGGCGCCAGGGCGAGTGCGATGGTGGCGTGCGACAGGGTGAGCGCCGCCTCCGGGAAGCCGATCATCGCCACCGCCTGCGCCGCGGCCACCGCGAGAGGCAGGGCCGTCGGGTCCGCCAGTCCGATGTCCTCGCTCGCCGAGATCATCAGGCGGCGCGCGATGAACCGCGGATCCTCCCCCGCCTCGATCATCCGCGCCAGATAGTGCAGCGCGGCGTCCACGTCCGAGCCGCGGATCGACTTGATCAGCGCGCTCGCCACGTCGTAGTGCTGGTCGCCGTCCCGGTCGTACTTCACCGCCGCCCGGTCGACCGCCTCCTCCACCGTCCGAAGGCTGATCTCGGACTCCCTCTTGGCGATCGCCGACCCGGCACCGGCCTCCAGCGCCGTCAGCGCCCGCCGGGCGTCGCCGCCCGCGATCCGCAGCAGGTGCGCTTCCGCGTCCGCCGGGAGGGAGACGGCCCCGCCCAGGCCCCGCTCCTCCGTCAGCGCCCGCCGCATCAGCGCGCTCAGGTCCTCGTCCGTCAGCGGCTCCAGCGTGAGCAGCAGCGAACGCGACAGCAGCGGGGAGATGATCGAGAAGTACGGGTTCTCCGTGGTCGCGGCGATCAGCGTCACCCAGCGGTTCTCGACGGCCGGGAGCAGCGAGTCCTGCTGGGCCTTGCTGAAGCGGTGGATCTCGTCGAGGAAGAGGACCGTCTCCTTGCCGTACCCGCCGGCCGCCCGCTTGGCGCCCTCGATGACGGCGCGCACCTCCTTCACGCCCGCCGTGATCGCCGACAGCTCCACGAACCGCTTCTGCGTCGCCTGGCTCACCACGTACGCGAGGGTGGTCTTCCCGATGCCCGGCGGGCCCCACAGGATCACCGACGAGGCTCCGGCCGGACCGCCCGCCCCGTCCCCCACCAGCCGCCGCAGAGGCGACCCGGGCTTCAGCAGGTGCTGCTGGCCGACGACCTCGTCCAGGGTGCGCGGGCGCATCCGGACGGCGAGCGGGGAGCTCGCGGGGTCCTTCTCCCGGCGGTCTTCGGCGGCGGCGGTGAACAGGTCTGGTTCCACACAGGAAGCCTATGCGAGCCCACCGACAGCGGACCGCGGGGCGAGGAGACCTCGGGAAGGAGGCGCCTCAGGAGGTCCAGAAGTCCCACCAGCGGGTCAGGATCAGCATGCCGATGATCCCGACGTGCAGCACCGGCAGTACCCAGGTGAACTCGTCGAGGAAGGAGCGCAGCCAGCCCGGGGCGGGCAGCAGGCCCTCCCGCACGTTGTGGGCGGTGACGTACCAGAACATGAAGATCGTGGCGACCCAGGCCAGGCAGCACCACAGGCACAGCGAGTTGATGTTGTACAGCGACTGGTACGTCAGCCAGGCGCAGAAGACGACGCCGAACAGCATGCCCGCGTTGAAGGTCAGCCAGTACCAGGGGCGGAACCTGGCCCCGGCCAGCACGCTCATGCCGACGCAGATCACGATCCCGTACGCGACCAGCCCCAGCATCGGGTTCGGGAAGCCGAAGACCGACGCCTGCTCGCTCTTCATGATGTTGCCGCAGGAGACGATCGGGTTCAGGCTGCAGCCCGGTGTGAAGTTCGGGTCCTCGAGCAGCTTGAACTTGTCGATCGTGATCACCCAGGCCGCGAGCAGTCCCGCGGCGCCCGTGATCACCAGCAGCAGGGCAAGTGCCCGGCTGGCGCCGACCGTCCGCGGGGCGGTGTCTGCGTCCGTACCTCGTGTCGTCATACCGCCCGCTCCACATCTGCAAGGTCAACAAGCACCGGCCATTGTGCCGTACCGAGCCGCTGTCCACCGTTCGGTGGACATAAGGATGTACGCACGGGGGGACCGGTGGAGCGCGTTCCGCCACACCATTTGAGACATGACACAGAACGCGGTGGAGGTACGGGGGCTTCGCAAGCACTACGGCGAGGTCACCGCAGTGGACGGACTCGATCTGGCGATCCGGCAGGGCGAGGTCTTCGGACTGCTCGGGCCCAACGGCGCCGGCAAGAGCACCACGGTGGAGATCCTGCAAGGCCACCGGGAACGGGACGGCGGCGAGGTGAGCGTGCTCGGCGCGGACCCGGCCACCGCCGGGCGGGCCTGGCGCTCGCGCGTCGGGATCGTCTGGCAAGACGAGTCGGCGCCCGCGGAACTGACGGTACGGGAGACGGTCGGGCACTTCGCCCGCTACTACCCGGCCCCGCGCGACCCGGCCGAGGTCATCGCCCTGGTCGGCCTGGAACAGAAGCGGGACCACCGAGTGAAGGGCCTCTCGGGCGGCCAGCGCCGCCGGCTCGACGTGGCGCTCGGTGTCATCGGCGATCCCGAGCTGCTGCTCCTCGACGAGCCGACCACCGGCTTCGACCCGGCGGCGCGCCGCCAGTTCTGGGACCTGATCCGGCTGCTCGCCGCCGAGGGCACCACCATCGTGCTCACCACGCACTACCTGGAGGAGGCCGAGGCCCTCGCCGACCGCCTCGCGGTCATCGCGAGCGGCAAGGTCGTCGCCGAGGGCGAACCGGCCGCGCTGCGCTCCCGCTTCGGCACCGGCGCCACCGTCGAGTGGACCGAGGCCGACGGCACCCCGCGCAGCATCGCCACCGAGACCCCCACCCGTACGGTCGCCGAGCTCACGGCCCGCTTCGAGGGCGAGATCCCGGGGCTGAAGATCGGCCGGCCCACCCTGGAGGACGTGTACCTGCGCCTCACGGGTCAGCTCGTACCCACGACCGCGCAGCAGCCGGAGGACACACGATGAGCACGACCGCCAAGACCGCCACGGCCGGCCGGACCGCCGCGGCCGCCGCCGCGAACGCGCTGCCCGGCGCCTGGACCCTGGGCCTGAGCCGCGGAGCCCTGGAGATCAGGCAGTTCGTCCGCCAGCGCGACGCGGTCATCTTCACCTTCGCCTTCCCCATCGTCTTCCTGGCCCTCTTCGCCTCGATCTTCCGCGACAGCGTGGAGAACACCGGGGTCACCGCCTCCCAGCTGTACGCGGCCGGCATGGTCGCCGCGGGCATCATGTCCACCAGCTTCCAGTCGCTCGGGATCTCGATCGCCGTCGAACGGGACGAGAAGGTGCTGCGCCGGCTGCGCGGCACCCCGATGCCCCCGGCCGCGTACTTCCTCGGCAAGGTCTGGATGGTGCTGGCCACCGGACTCGCCGAGACCGCGATCCTGCTGCTCGTCGGCTCCACCCTGTTCGGCCTCGATCTGCCCTCCTCGGCCTCCAAGTGGCTCACCTTCGGCTGGATCTTCGCCCTCGGCCTGACCGGGTGCGCCCTGCTCGGCATCGCCATCAGCAGCCTGCCCAAGTCCGGCAAGAGCGCCAGCTCGGTGGTCGTCCTGCCGTTCCTGATCCTCCAGTTCATCTCCGGCGTCTTCATCCCGGTCAACGCGATCCCGGACTGGCTGCTGAACATCGGCGCGCTGTTCCCGCTCAAGTGGATGTGCCAGGGTCTGCGCGGGGTGTTCCTGCCGGAGTCCGCGGCCGTCCTGGAGCAGGCGGGCAGCTGGGAGTACGGAAAGGTCGCCCTGGTCCTGGGGGCCTGGGTCGTCGGAGGATTGGTCCTGTGTCTGCTGACCTTCAAGTGGAAGAACCGCCGCGACGGCTGAACGGGTTCACCAGGACGGCCGGAGCGCGCGAGACCCATGCCTGGGACCGCGCGTTCGGGCCGTGGGACCTCTACTTCGGCGTCGTGTGGGCCGCGACCGCGGCCTTCGTGCTGGGCGCGGACTTCCCGCCGCTGTCGTACCGGATCCCCGCCGTCGCCCTGCTCGTGGTGCTGGTCCCCTGGTACCTGTGGGCCGGCCGGCCCCTGCTGCTGAAGGATCCCGGCGCGGAACCGGCGCCGTCCCTGCGCTACCTGGGCGTGGCGCTGGCCCTGTTCCTGCCCGCCGCCTGCCTGGTCGGCGAGACCCGTCTGATCACCTTCGCGCTGGCCCCGCACTGCTTCATGCTGCTGCCGGTGCGCCGGGCGATCGTCGCGATGGGGGTGGTGGCCGTGCTGCCGGTGGCCGGGTGGACGCTGCTGTGGCGGCCCGCGGGCCACGTGGTCTTCATCAACGCGGCCGGCGCCGTCGTCAGCTACGCCTTCTCCGCCTTCTTCGGCGCCTGGATCATCCGGATCATCGAACAGAGCCTGGAGCGGGCCTCGCTGATCGCCGAACTCGACGCCAGCCGGGAGGAGGTGGCCCGGCTGTCGGCCGCGCAGGGCGCCCATGCCGAAAGGGAACGCATGTCCCGCGAGATCCACGACACCCTCGCCCAGGGCTTCACGAGCCTGCTGATGCTGGTCCAGGCCGTGCAGTCCGAGCTGGACACGGATCCCGCGCAGGCCCACCGGCACCTGGAGCTGATGGCCGCCACCGCCCGGCAGAACCTGGCCGAGGCCCGGGCCCTGGTCTCGGGCGGCGCCCCCGCCGACCTGGACACCGGCTCGCTGGCGGACGCGGTCCGCCGCCTCGCGGCCCGGCACGACCCGCCGGCGGCGGTGTCGGTGACCGGGGAGGTCCGCCCGCTGGCCGCGGCGCTGGAGGTGGTGGCCCTGCGGTCCTGCCAGGAATCCCTGTCGAACGCGTCGAAGCACGCCGGACCGGAGGCGCGCTGCTCGGTGTCCCTGGCCTACGGTGACCGCGAACTGACCGTCACGGTCAGGGACACCGGGCGCGGCTTCGACCCGGCCGCCCCCGCCTCGGGCTACGGCCTGCGGGGGCTGCGCGCCCGGGCGGCGGAGGTCGGCGGCACGGCGGCGATCGACAGCGCGGTCCTGGCCGGCACCGCCGTCACCGTCACTCTCCCGATCACCCTCCCGATCCGCTGAGGAGCCGTACGACATGATCCGCATCCTGCTGGCCGACGACCACCCGGTGGTACGGGAGGGCCTGCGCGGCATGCTCAGCGCCGAGCCGGACCTGGAGGTCGTCGCGGAGGCCTCGAACGGCCCGCAGGCGGAGGCACTGGCCGCGCAGCTCGTACCCGGCCTGGACCTGATCCTGATGGACCTGCGGATGCCGGGCGGCGACGGCGTCGAGTCCATCGCGCGGATCACCGCGGCCGGGGTGCCGGTGCGGGTGGTGGTCCTGACGACGTACGAGAACGACCGGGACATCCTGCGGGCGGTGGAGGCGGGGGCTGCGGGCTACCTGCTGAAGGACATGGCGCGGGCGGAACTGGCCGAAGCCGTCCGCGCGGCGGTCCGCGGCGAAACGGTCCTGGCGCCGTCGGTGGCGGGCCGCCTGGTGGACCGCCTCCGGACCCGCCCGGAGCGGCCGCGGCTGTCGGACCGGGAGGTCGCGGTCCTCCGCCTGGTCGCGGAGGGGGCGACGAACGCGGAGATCGGGCGTCGCCTGTTCGTGGCGGAGTCGACGGTCAAAACTCACCTGCTGCGCATCTTCGGCAAGCTGGAGGTCACGGACCGCACGGCGGCGGTAACGACGGCCATGCGCCACGAGCTCCTCTGACGGACCCCCGCTCCGCGAACCCCCGGCCCGCGCCGGTGCGCTGCGCGGCACCTCTCCCCGCCCCGCCCCTTCTCCTTTTCCCGGGCTCTGCCCGGACCCGCGCCTCAAACGCCGGCGGGAACGGCGAAAGGGCGGGGCGGGAGAGGCTCCGCGCAGCGGAACGTCTCCGACCCCGCCCCAGGCGCGGCGGCGGCAGCCGTCAGGCCAGCTTGGTCCGGAGGACCTCGACCACATCCGTCAGGGCGACCGGGGACTGCTCCCCGGACTCCATGTCCTTCAGCTGGACGACACCCTCCGCGAGGTCCCGGTCACCCGCGACGATCGCGAACCGCGCGCCGCTGCGGTTCGCGTCCTTCATGGCGCCCTTGAGGCCCTTGCCCCCGTACGAGATGTCGGCAGCGACACCCGCCCGCCGCAGCTCGGTCACCAGACCGAACAGCACCGGCTTCGCCTCGCCCAGCGCCACCGCGAACACCGACGTCGACGCCGGGATGTCCAGCTCGACACCCTCCGCCTCGAGCGCCAGCACCGTACGGTCCACGCCCAGCGCCCAGCCCACCGACGGCAGCGCCGGCCCGCCGATCATCTCGGACAGGCCGTCGTAGCGGCCGCCGCCGCCGACAGCCGACTGCGAGCCCAGACCGTCGTGCACGAACTCGAAGGTGGTCCGCGTGTAGTAGTCCAGTCCGCGCACGAGCTTCTCGTCGTCTTCGAAGGCCACGCCCGCCGCAGTGATCAGCGCGCGCACCTCCTCGTGGTACGCCTTGCACGCGTCGCACAGGTAGTCGCGCAGCACCGGAGCGCCGACGAGCTGCTTCTGTACGTCGGCCCGCTTGTCGTCGAGGACGCGCAGCGGGTTGATCTCGGCCCGGCGCACGGTCTCCGCGTCGAGGTCGAGACCGCTCAGGAAGGACTGCAGTGCCTCCCGGTACACCGGGCGGCACTCCTTGTCGCCGAGCGAGTTCAGCAGGATCCGGAAGTTGCGCAGGCCCAGCGAGCGGTACGCCTGGTCGGCGAGGATGATCAGCTCGGCGTCCAGCGCCGGGTCCTCGGCGCCGATGGCCTCGGCACCGACCTGCGAGAAGTGGCGGTAACGGCCCTTCTGCGGGCGCTCGTAGCGGTAGTACGAGCCCGAGTACCAGAGCTTCACCGGGAGACCGCCGGCCTTGTGCAGGTTCGCCTCCAGCGCCGCACGCAGCACGGACGCGGTGCCCTCGGGACGCAGCGCGAGGTTGGCCCCGCCCTTCGTCGTGAGGGTGTACATCTCCTTGGTCACGATGTCGGTGGACTCACCGACACCGCGGGCGAACAGGTCCACGTCCTCGAAGCCCGGCGTCTCGACGTACCCGTAACCGGACAGCCGCAGGGGCCCGGAGATGGCGTCCCGGACGGCCAGGTACTTCGCCGAGTACGGCGGGATCAGGTCGTACGTGCCCTTGGGGGCCTGGAAAGTAGCCACGAAACTCTCGTCACATTCCTCGTCGTGGAGCGGCGGTGCCGTCTCCGAGCCCGGCGGCGACCTCCCGCAGGTACGGGTTCGTCGCGCGCTCGCGGCCGATGGTGGTCTGGGGACCGTGGCCGGACAGCACCACGGTCGAGTCGTCGAGCGGCAGGCACACGCGGGCCAGCGACTCGAGCATCTCGGCGTGGGAGCCGCCGGGCAGGTCGGTGCGTCCGATGGAGCCGGCGAAGAGCAGGTCGCCCGAGAAGAAGACCGGCGGGATGTCGGCCAGCTCGGGCATCCGGAAGGTCACCGACCCCTTGGTATGCCCGGGCGCGTGGGCCACCGAGAAGTCCATGCCGGCCAGCTTCAGCCCGGTGCCGTCCGTCAGCTCGCGGACGTCGTCCGGCTCGCCCACGGTGATCTCGCCCATGAGCGGCATCCCGATGGAGCGGCCCAGCGCCTTCTCCGGGTCGCTCATCATGTAGCGGTCCTCGGGGTGGATCCAGGCCGGTACGTCGTGCGCTCCGCACACCGGGACCACCGACGCCACGTGGTCGATGTGGCCATGGGTGAGGACGACCGCGACGGGCTTGAGCCGATGTTTCCTCAGCGTCTCCTCGACGCCCTGGGCCGCCTGGTGGCCCGGGTCGATGATGACGCACTCCTCACCGGCGGCGGGGGCGACCACGTAACAGTTGGTCCCCCAGGCCCCTGCGGGGAACCCGGCAATCAGCACGTTCGTCCTCAATCGTCGTCCGGCGGGAGCTCCAGCAGCGGCCGAGATCGGAATGCTGCTGCTCAGAGCCTACCGGCGCCGCTCGTTACACAGCGAACCCATATACGGTACGGCCTAACCGAGCCCGGACAGCGGTGCCAGACACGTACAAGGAGACGACCCGGTGGTCACGAGCGATCAGCGGCGGCGACAGCTCGCCAGGGAGAAGTACGAGCGCCAGCAGAAGCGCCGGGCCGAGGCCCGGCGGAAGGCGCGACAGCGGGCGGCGGTGATCGGAGCGGCGGTGGCCGTGGTGGTCGCGACGCTGGTCGGCCTCGTCGTGGGCGGCGTCTTCGACAAGGACAAGAAGGACCAGGCGGCGGATCCGGCGGCGAACCCGTCGGCCTCGCCCTCGCCGAAGCAGTCGCCCTCGCCGGCGATGGCGATCGACAAGAACGCGAAGTACACGTTCGACCTGAAGACCAGCGCGGGCGAGATCAAGTTCGAGATGGACGCGGCGAAGACGCCGGAGACCGTCAACTCGTTCAAGTCGCTCGCGGACAAGGGCTTCTTCGACAACACCAAGTGCCACCGCCTGACCACGTCCGGGATCTTCGTGCTCCAGTGCGGCGACCCGCAGGGCACCGGCATGGGCGGCCCCGGCTACACCATCGCGGACGAGAACCTCGACTCGCTGGGCAAGCCGAACGAGCAGGGCCAGGTGATCTACCCGGCGGGCACGGTGGCGATGGCCAATACCGGCCAGCCGCACAGCGGCGGCAGCCAGTTCTTCCTGGTCTACAAGGACAGCCCGCTGGCTCCGTCGTACACGCCGTTCGGCAAGATCGACGCGGCGGGCCTGAAGGTGCTCGAGGCGGTCGCCAAGGCCGGTACGGCCGACGGCGGCCAGGACGGGGCCCCGAAGACCCCGGTGACCGTCGAGAAGGGCGCCGTCACCCGGAACTGACGGGCTCCGGCGGTCCCGGTACCGGCCGGCGTCCGGCCCGTACGGCGATATTCCGTCGTGCGGGATGCGGACAGCCGGCCCGGCGGTCGCCTATGTTGGCGTTGTGCAGGGCGGGCGCTGCCCGCCCCAGGAAACTGTGGACGATGCCCAGGGGGTGAACCCCTCGCAGGCATCAGGTGGAGGAGGCGCTGTGAGCAGCGACCCGTGGGGCCGCGTCGACGAGACGGGCACCGTGTACGTGCGTACTGCCGAGGGCGAGAAGGTCGTCGGCTCGTGGCAGGCGGGCACCCCCGAGGAGGCCCTGGCCTACTTCGAGCGCAAGTACGAGGGCCTGGTGGTCGAGATCGGCCTCCTCGAACGGCGGGTGCGGACCACCGATCTGTCCGCCAAGGACGCGCAGACGGCCATCGACCACCTGCGCGTGCAGGTGGAGGAGCACCACGCCGTGGGCGACCTCGACGCCCTGCGCGTCCGGCTGGACAAGCTGGTCGCGACCGTGGACTCGCGGCGCGAGGAGCGCAAGGTCCAGAAGGCCAAGCAGACGGACGAGGCCCGGGCGGCCAAGGACGCGCTGGTGGCCGAGGCCGAGCAGCTGGCGCAGAGCGACCAGTGGCGCAGTGCGGGCGAGCGGCTGCGTGCCCTGGTGGACATCTGGAAGGGTCTGCCGCGGCTGGACCGCAAGTCGGACGACGAGCTGTGGCACCGCTTCTCGCACGCCCGCTCGGCCTTCTCCAAGCGCCGCAAGGCGCACTTCGCCTCGCTCGACGCGCAGCGCGAGGACGCCCGCAAGGTCAAGGAGAGGCTGGTCGCGGAGGCCGAGTCGCTGTCGAAGTCGACCGACTGGGGTCCGACGGCCGCCCGCTACCGCGAGCTGATGGCGGACTGGAAGGCGGCGGGCCGGGCGCAGCGCGAGTCCGAGGACGACCTGTGGAACCGCTTCCGCGGTGCGCAGGACGTGTTCTTCGCGGCGCGCGGCGAGGTGTTCGCGGAGCGCGACGCCGAGCAGGTGGAGAACCTGAAGCTGAAGGAGGAGCTGGCCGACGAGGCCGAGAAGCTCGTCCCGATCACGGACCTGAAGGCGGCCCGGGCCGCGTTCCGCTCCCTCAACGAGCGCTGGGAGGGCGTCGGCCACGTGCCGCGGGACGCCCGTCCGAAGGTCGAGGGCCGGATGCACGCGGTGGAGCGGGCGATCCAGGAGGCCGAGGAGGGCGAGTGGCGTCGTACGAACCCGGAGGCGCGGGCCCGTGCGGCCGGTCTGACGGGTCAGCTCCAGGCGGCGGTGGACAAGCTGCGTGAGCAGATCGACGCGGCCCGTGCCGCGGGCAACAACGCCAAGGCCGACAAGCTCGCCCGCGAGCTGGAGGGCCGCCAGGCCCTGCTGGACCAGGCGCTGAAGGGCCTGGAGGAGTTCGGCGGCTAGTTCCGGACTCCACGGCTGTCCCGCGAGGCGCAGCCTGCGTACGTACGAGGGCCCCGGTACGACAGCGCCAATTCCCTTTGGCCGTACCGGGGCCCTCGTGCGTGCTCTCGGAGCGATCGGCTACGGCCTGCGGGCCGAGGTGACGCGGTAGACGTCGTAGACGCCCTCGACGCCCCGTACGGCCTTCAGGACGTGTCCCAGGTGCTTGGGGTCGCCCATCTCGAAGGTGAACCGGGAGGTGGCCACTCGGTCGCGGGAGGTCTGGACGGCCGCGGAGAGGATGTTCACGTGCTGGTCCGACAGGACCCGGGTGACGTCCGACAGCAGCCGGGACCGGTCCAGCGCCTCGACCTGGATGGCGACCAGGAAGACCGAGGACTGGGTGGGCGCCCATTCGACCTCCAGCATCCGCTCGGGCTCCTGGGAGAGGGAGTCCACGTTGACGCAGTCGGCGCGGTGAACCGATACGCCGCTGCCGCGCGTGACGAAGCCGACGATCGGGTCTCCCGGGACCGGGGTGCAGCAGCGGGCCAGCTTGACCCACACGTCGTCGACGCCCTTGACGACCACGCCCGGGTCGGCGTTCTTGCGGCGCGTGCCCCGGGTCCGGGAGGGCGGGACGCTCTCTTCGATGTCCTCGTTGGCGGCTTCCTCGCCGCCGAGGGCCTGCACGAGCTTCTGTACGACGCCCTGCGCGGCCACGTGGCCCTCGCCGATCGCCGCGTACAGGGAGGAGATGTCGGGGTAGCGCATCTCGTGCGCGAGGGTGACGAGCGAGTCGCCGGTGAGGATGCGCTGGATCGGCAGGTTCTGCTTGCGCATGGCCCGCGCGATGGCGTCCTTGCCGTGCTCGATGGCCTCGTCGCGGCGCTCCTTGGAGAACCAGCCGCGGATCTTGTTGCGGGCCCGCGGGGACTTGACGAAGCCGAGCCAGTCGCGGGACGGGCCCGCGCCCTCGGCCTTGGAGGTGAAGACCTCGACCAGGTCGCCGTTGTCGAGGGTCGACTCGAGCGGGACGAGGCGGCCGTTGACGCGTGCGCCTATGGTCCGGTGGCCGACCTCGGTGTGGACGGCGTACGCGAAGTCCACGGGGGTGGCGCCGGCGGGCAGCGCGATGACGTCGCCCTTGGGCGTGAAGACGAAGACCTCGTTGCGGGAGAGGTCGAAGCGCAGGGAGTCGAGGAACTCGCCCGGGTCCTCGGTCTCCTTCTGCCAGTCCAGCAGCTGGCGCAGCCAGGCCATGTCGTTGACGGTGTCCTGGCCGGCGCTGCCCTTGGCGGCCTGCGGGACGTCGGTGCGGACCTTGGAGGTGCCGGCGACGGTCTGCTGCTTGTACTTCCAGTGCGCGGCGATGCCGTACTCGGCGCGGCGGTGCATGTCGAACGTGCGGATCTGGAGCTCGACGGGCTTGCCGCTGGGTCCGATGACCGTCGTGTGGAGCGACTGGTACATGTTGAACTTGGGCATCGCGATGTAGTCCTTGAACCGGCCGGGGACCGGATTCCATCGCGCGTGCACGGTGCCGAGGGCCGCGTAGCAGTCCCGTACGGTGTCGACGAGGACGCGGATGCCGACCAGGTCGTAGATCTCCGCGAAGTCGCGGCCGCGGACGATCATCTTCTGGTAGACGCTGTAGTAGTGCTTGGGCCGTCCGGTGACGGTGGCCTTGATGCGGGCGGCCCGGAGGTCGGTCTGCACCTCGTCGGTGACGACGGTGAGGTACTCGTCGCGCTTGGGTGCCCGCTCGGCGACGAGGCGGACGATCTCGTCGTACATCTTGGGGTAGAGGATCGCGAAGGCGAGGTCCTCGAGCTCCCACTTGATCGTGTTCATGCCCAGCCGGTGCGCCAGCGGGGCGTAGATCTCGAGGGTCTCGCGGGCCTTCTTCTCCTGCTTCTCCCGCTTGAGGTAGCGCATGGTGCGCATGTTGTGGAGGCGGTCGGCGAGCTTGATGACCAGGACGCGCGGATCCTTGGCCATGGCGACGACCATCTTGCGGACGGTCTCGGCCTGGGCGGCCTCGCCGAACTTGACCCGGTCGAGCTTGGTGACGCCGTCGACGAGCAGGGCCACGGCGTCGCCGAAGTCGCGGCGCAGGTCCTCCAGCCCGTACTCGGTGTCCTCGACGGTGTCGTGCAGCAGGCCGGCCATCAGGGTGGCCGGGTCCATGCCGAGCTCGGCGAGGATGGTGGTCACCGCGAGCGGGTGGGTGATGTACGGGTCGCCGCTCTTGCGCTTCTGACCGCGGTGCCAGCGCTCGGCGACCTGGTACGCCTGCTCGATCTGGCGCAGCGTGGCCGTCTCGATCTTCGGGTCGTTGCTGCGGACTATGCGGAGCAGGGGTTCCAGTACCGGGTTGTACGGGTTGGAACGCTGGACGCCGAGGCGGGCGAGCCGGGCGCGCACGCGGTTGGAGGACCCGGCCGACTTCGCGGGCGCCGGCTTCGCGGGCGCGGGCTTCGCGGGCGGGGCCGGCGGGGGCGTGGCGGGGGGCGCCGCGGCCGGCTCGGCCTGCGGGTCGGGCTGCGCGGCGGAGATTGGCTGGACCTCGTCTGGCAAGAGCGCTCCTCTGGGGGTCCCCCCGGGCGGAGTCCGGGGGGAGGATCCGGGGCCCCGGTCAGGTCCGGATAACCAATGGTAGCGATGGTTCCGTCGGCCCGTTCCCCGCGCCCACCACGCGGACAGCGGCCCTTCGTGCCCCGGATGTGCGGAAGCGGGCGGGTACCCGGGGTGTCCCGGGTACCCGCCCGCTGCGCGGTCGGCGTCGTCAGACGACGATCAGCGCGTCCAGCGGGGCCCCCGCAAGGGCGCCGGCCAGCCGCTCGCGGCCCGGCAGGAACGACAGCTCCATCAGGACCGCCACACCGGCGACCTCCGCGCCGGCCCGCCGGATCAGCGACAGCGAGGCCTCGGCGGTACCGCCGGTGGCCAGGACGTCGTCGATGACCAAGACCACGTCGCCGGCCGACAGGTCCTCGGCGTGGACCTCGATCTCCGCGGTGCCGTACTCCAGCTCGTACGACTGCGCGAGCGTGGCGCCCGGCAGCTTCCCGGCCTTGCGTACCGGCACGAAGCCGATGCCCGCCTGGACCGCCACCGGCGCCGCGAGGATGAACCCGCGGGCCTCCAGCCCGACGATCTTCGTCGCCCCGTACTGGCCGGCCAGCCCCACCAGCGCGTCCGTCAGGGCCGCGAAGGCCTTCGGGTCCGCCAGCAGCGGGGTGATGTCCTTGAACATCACCCCCGGCTTCGGGTAGTCGGGGACGTCCTTGATCCGGCTGAGCAGCAGCTCGCGCACCTCGGAGGACAGCAGGCTCACCGGCGCCGTCCCGTGCGGCCCTGGGCCACGACCTGCGGGGCGTCGTCGCCCTCGTAGCCCTCGTCGTCCACGGACTCGCCCTTCGCCGCCGCGGCCGCCCGCTTGGCCAGCACCCGCTTCTTCAGGGCCTTCATCGCCGGCTCGCGCTCCTTGAGGTCCACGACCAGCGGGGTCGCGATGAAGATCGAGGAGTACGCACCGGCCGCGAGGCCGACGAACAGCGACAGCGAGATGTCGTTCAGCACGCCGGCGCCCAGGAAGCCGCCGCCGATGAAGAGCAGGGCCCCGACCGGGAGCAGTGCCACGACCGTGGTGTTGATCGAGCGGACCAGGGTGCCGTTGATGCTGCGGTTGGCGACCTCGCTGAACGTGTAGCGGGTCTGCTTGGTGATGTCCTTCGAGCCCTCCTTCAGACCGTCGAAGACGACGACGGTGTCGTAGAGGGAGTAACCGAGGATCGTCAGCAGACCGATCACGGTGCCCGGCGTGACCTCGAAGCCGACCAGCGCGTACACGCCGACGGTGATGGTGAGGTCGTGGACCAGGGCGATCAGCGCGGCGACCGCCATGCGCCATTCGAAGGCGATGGCGAGGTAGATCACCACGAGGACCATGAAGACGGCGAGGCCGGTCCAGGCCTTGTTCGCGATCTGGTCGCCCCAGCTGGGGCCGACGAGGTCCGCGTTGATGTCGGCCTCGGCGACCTTGAGGTCGGCGGCGAGCTGCTTCTTCACACCCGCCGCGGCATTCGTGTCCAGACCCGAGATCTGGATGCGCAAGCCCCCCGTGCCGAGCGCCTGGACCGTCGCGTCGTGGCCCGAGGCCTTCGCCGCGTCCTCGGTCGCCTTGGCGACGGAGACGGCCGTCTTCGGGGTGGTGAAGACGGCACCGCCCTTGAACTCGATGCCCATGTTGAGGCCCTGAACGGCCAGGGCCACGATCGCCGTGATGGTGATCAGGATGGAAACGCCGTACCAGATGAAACGCTTGCCGACGAAGTCGTAGCCGACCTCACCGCGGTACAGCTTGGCGCCGAGATCTCCCAGCTTCGACATCTCTCACGCCTCCTTTACGTCGACGGGAGCGGTGACGGAACCGGAGCCGGCGCGGCGGGACCGGCGCAGCGGCGGCTTGGCGCCGAGCCGCTTCGGGTCCAGTCCGGACCAGGGGTGACCGCTGGAGAAGAACTTCGTACGGGCCATCAGCGTCATGACCGGCTTGGTGAAGAGGAACACCACGACCACGTCGAGCACGGTGGTCAGACCCAGGGTGAAGGCGAAGCCCTGCACCTTGCCGACGGTGACGATGAACAGCACCGCGGCGGCCAGGAACGACACGAAGTCGGAGACCAGGATCGTGCGACGGGCGCGCGGCCAGGCCCGCTCCACGGCGGGACGCAGGGTGCGGCCCTCGCGGATCTCGTCGCGGATGCGCTCGAAGTACACGATGAACGAGTCCGCCGTGATGCCGATCGCGACGATCGCACCGCAGACGGCGGGCAGGTTCAGCGCGAAGCCGATGCCCTTTCCGAGCAGCGCCATGATCGTGTAGGTGAGGATCGCGGACACCATGAGGCTGACGATGGCGATGAAGGCCAGGCCCCGGTAGTAGGCGAGCAGGTAGATCACCACGAGGGCGAGGCCGATGGCGCCGGCGATGAGGCCGGCCTTCAGCTGCTCGCCGCCGAGCGCGGCGGTGACGGTGGTGACGCTGTCCTCGCTGAAGGAGAGCGGCAGGGCGCCGTACGAGAGCATGTTGCCCAGGTCCTGCGCGGACTGCTGGGTGAAGCCGCCGGAGATCTCGGCGTTGCCGCCGGTCAGCGCCTGGCTCACGGACGGGTCGGAGACGACCTCGCCGTCGAGCACGATCGCGAACTGGTTCTGCGGCATCTGCTTGGTGGCGAGCTCACCGGTGATCTTGGCGAACTTGTCGGCGCCCTTGTCGGTGAACTGCATCGTGACGATCCACTGGCCGCGCCGCGGGTCGATGACGCCCTTGGCGTCCGCGACGTCCGTACCGGCGACACCGGCGGGGCCGAGGATCCACTTGCCCCAGGTGTTGCCGCGCTTGCCACAGGCGAGCGTCGGGTCCTCGGGCTTGGCGCCCTTGCCCGCGGCGGCGCGCTGCGCCTCGTTGGTGCAGTCCAGCGCGGCGAACTTCGCCTGCAGGTCGGCGGCGGCCGCCTCGATGCCCGAGGGGGCCGGGGTCGGGGCCGGAGCCTTGGTGTCGTCTGCCTTCTTCGACTCGCTCGCCGAGGGCGAGGGAGCGGGGGTGGCCGGGGCCTTGAGGGCCTCGCTGAGCACACGGCCCTGGGAAGTGGCGCTGGACGACGGGGTGGCCGGTGCGCTGGGCTTGCCGCTGCCCTCGGCCTTCGGGGCGCCGGAGCTGCTCGCGGAGGGGCTCGGCGTGCCCTCGGGGGCCGCCGGGGCGCCGTCGGCGAAGGCCAGGACCGGGCGGAAGTACAGCTGGGCGGTGGTACCGACCTGCTCGCGAGCCTGCTTCTCGTTCGTCCCCTTGGGGATGTTCACGATGATGTGGTCGCGGCCCTGCGTCTGGACCTCGGCCTCCGAGACGCCGAGACCGTTGACGCGGCGCTCGATGATGCTGACCGCCGTGTTCATGTTGGTCTCGTTGATCGCGTCCGGCTTGCCGGGCTCGCTCTTGGCCTTGAGCGTGATGCTCGTGCCGCCCGCGAGGTCGATGCCGAGCCGGGGGGTCGTCTGCTTCGTGAGGAACATCCCCGCGGTGAGCGCCACCATCGCGATCAGGATGATGGCCAGGGCGCGCCCCGGCCTCCCCTGAGCCCCCGTGGGCCGCCGGCCCTTCTTCGGTGCTGCCACCTTGTCGTATCTCCCTGTCCAACCGCCCCGCGCCGGGTCAGCGCGCGGACGGCCACGAAATGTGTGGTGGGGACCCCTGCCCCCCGCAGAAGTGTCACTGACGGGGACCGCGCCGGCTGCCGGTCAGGCGCCTTCACGGTCCCCGGCCGCGCGCTACTTCGCGCCGGCCTCGCCGTCGTCCTTGCCGTCCTTGGGCTCGTCCTTCGGCTCATCGGCCTCGGCAGCCTTGGACTCGTCGGCCTTCGGCTCGTCCTTCTTGCCCAGGTCGAGCTTCGGGGCCTCGGTCTCGTCCGCGTCCTTGTCCAGGGTCAGCGAGGAGGCGTCGTCCGGGACGGCCGGCGTGTCGATCGTCAGATCATCACTGGCGCCGTGGACGATGCGGTTGTACTCCGCGTCCTCCAGGACGGCGCCGATGGAGTTCTTCGCATAGATCGCGTGGACACCGGGGGCCACCTCGAGGGTGACGGTGTCGTCGCCGATCTCCTTCACCGTGGCGTACATGCCGCCGATGGTGCGGACACCGGTGCCAGGCGCCAGGTGGTCACGCATCTGCGCGGCCGCCTGCTGCTTCTTCTTCGCGGAGCGGGTCATCAGGAACATCGCCCCGATGAGCACGATGAACGGGAGGAGTGTCACGAGATTCACGGGACGGAGATCCTTCGCACGACCGCACGGGAGACGGCCTTTTTCTACGGGGGTGGGCATACCGACCCGAAGGGTCGGCATCGGCGGAGTCTAGGCGAGTCCGCACCGATGGAACAACGCCCAGCATGGCACCGCAGTTCCTGACCGGGCGAACCTCCGCGCCGTCAGGCCCCGAACAGGCCCTGTTGTCCGCTTGATCCACTCCCGCCGTGCTGCGGCGGGACGAGTCCCAGGTGAGCCCATGCGGCGGGGGTCGCGACCCGGCCCCTGGGCGTACGGGCGAGCAGCCCCTCCCGTACCAGGAACGGCTCGGCCACCTCCTCTACGGTCTCCCGTTCCTCGCCGACGGCGACGGCGAGGGTGGAGAGCCCGACGGGACCGCCGCCGAACAGCTTGAGCAGGGCTTCGAGCACGGCCCGGTCCAGCCGGTCGAGCCCGCGCGCGTCCACCTCGTACACCTGGAGGGCGGTGCCGGCCACCTCGCGGGTAATCACTCCGTCGGCCCTGACCTGCGCGTAGTCGCGGACGCGGCGGAGCAGGCGGTTGGCGATGCGCGGGGTGCCGCGGGAACGGCCTGCGATCTCGGCGGCGCCGGCCGTGTCGATCTCCACGTCGAGGAGGCGGGCGGAGCGGTGAATGACGCGTTCCAGCTCCTCGGGGGCGTAGAACTCCATGTGCCCGGTGAAGCCGAACCGGTCGCGCAGCGGCGGCGGCAGCAGGCCGGCGCGGGTCGTCGCCCCGACGAGGGTGAAGGGCGGCAGTTCCAGGGGGATGGCGGTGGCCCCGGGCCCCTTGCCGACGATCACGTCGACCCGGAAGTCCTCCATGGCCATGTACAGCATCTCCTCGGCGGGCCGGGACATGCGGTGGATCTCGTCGAGGAAGAGGACCTCGCCCTCCTGGAGGGAGGACAGGATCGCGGCGAGATCGCCGGCGTGCTGGATGGCGGGGCCGGAGGTGATCCGGATGGGCGCGCCCATCTCCGCGGCGATGATCATGGAGAGGGTGGTCTTGCCGAGGCCGGGCGCGCCGGAGAGCAGGACATGGTCGGCGGTCGCCCCGCGCTGGAGGGCCGCCTTGAGGACGAGGTCCAGCTGCTGGCGGACCTTCTCCTGGCCGACGAACTCGCCGAGGTCCTTGGGGCGCAGGGCCGCCTCGACGGCGGTGTCCTCCCCGTCGGCCGCGGCCGCCACGATCCGGTCGTCGCTCTCGTCATCCCAGTTCACGCTGTCAGTCTGCCTTCTCGGTTCGTACGGTGGTCATCGCGCCGGCGCTCCGCCCCGGACCCCGCACGTTCGAGGCCCGGTCCGGGCAGCGCCCGGGGGCGGTGGGAGGGCGGGCAGGGGGCTAGGGGGTGTCCGGCGGATCAGGGCCCGGGCCCTGATC